>DQCG01000281.1 GCA_003533825.1 Phycisphaerales bacterium | reverse complement strand
TTGTCGAGAAACTTTTTTGAGCCAGAACGCAGGACGTAGTTTGCCCCACTTTGAATAATCGCAAATGCTTTTTGGTGGGCCAGGGCCACCCTACCGAACTGATTAGGAACGTACTAAGTAATACATGAACGATCCTCAATTTGTCACCCCCGCGAAAGCGGGGGATCCATGATCGCACGATGAAATTGTGGATTCCCGCCTCCGCGGGAATGACAAGATATATAGCAATTCCTGTCTTCAGCTAAATTCCTCCGTGCAATTGCTCGTTCATAGGGTATAATCTAATGAACGGTGCGGGCGTTCTTTGATGGAATCACCAAAGCGATGTGTAATCCGGGTGTCGATTAGGGGAATTGCCGTAATTACTAAAAGAAGTAAAGAAAAAACAGGAAGTTCGTAGGCATTCTGTAAGTACCTCGCATTTGGAGCAAAACTTGAAGAGAAAAACCTTTTTACTATTATCCTTTAGTCTGCTGGGTCTTTTCTTCCTATGGCAGATATTGGATTGGATAGAATTTCTTATCAGAGATCCGTCCAATGCCATCGTACATAACAACTGGATAGGCATAATCATATATAGTGTTTATTTTGCAGTGGCGTACTTGCTTGTTTTCGTGAAAGCGTGGGGAAAAACACCGCCAACCGAGGACACATGGCCGCCAGCAAGATGTTACGGTCTACTGTTGTGGACCTTATTAACGGTCTTGCCGTCTATTCCGCTTTGTGGCCCAGCCGCTGTGCGTGTTCATATAACGATGTGTATAACAGTTGATATTCTTTTTCTCATCAGGATGATTATTGGTAGAATGAGAAATGAGGATGGCTGGATTTGGCAAACTTATGCTGTGACCTACGTATGGTTGGAAATGTTTCTTCCGGTTCTGGCTGTAGGTTTTTTATTTTGAACAGCAGTGGGTGACGGGTGGCAGCCTCAAGCGCACCTTGGGGATGGTCTGTTGCCGGTTAGTTTCACTTAAACGCCCTGCTCGGGTGGTTCGAATTTGTAGCCGATTTCTCGGATTGTGTGGATGTAGATCGGATTGTGCGGGTCGGGTTCTATTTTGTTTCGCAGCGTGGTGACGAAGCGATCGATGCTGCGCTGGCCGACGTAGCAATCGTATCCCCAGACGGTGTTTAGTATATCATCGCGAGTGAGCGCCCGGCCGGGCTTTTTTAGGAAAAGCTCCAGCAGCTTGAACTCTTTCGGCGAGAGCTTGATTTCATCACCTTTGCACGTCAGCTTTCTGGCGGGAATATCGAGACGAAAGTCTGCAAATTCGTAAATATCCTGCTCGGCCTGTTTGCTTCGCCTCAAGAACGCCGCGGCACGGGCGAGAAGCTCTTTGATACTGAAGGGCTTGGTGACATAATCATCGGCCCCGAGATTCAGGCCCAGCACGATGTCCGACTCCTCGCCCTTGGCGGTCAGCATGATGATGGGCATATCGAGCTCTTCCTTGCGTATAAGCCTGCATACTTCGTAGCCGTTTATCTTCGGCAGCATAATATCGAGAATAATCAGATCGGGCTTTTCATTAAGCGCGGCATTGAGGCCTTCTTCCCCATCGGGTGCGGTCAGCACGCGGTAGTCCTTGAACTCGAAGTTATCCTTCAAGCCCCGCAGCATCGTCGGGTCATCTTCAACTATCAGGATCGTTTCCATCTGGCTCAGGCGGTTTAAATTTATAACCGATGTCTATAATTCTATGGATGAAAGTAGGTTCGCCGGCATCCGGCTCTATTATGTCCTGTAAGGTGCTGACTGCTTCATCGATGTCCCGCAACGTGACAAAACGCGAATTACCCCACACGGTGCCGCGTATTTCGTCACAGGTCAGGGTACACCCGGCCCTTTTCAGGAACAGGCGGAGCATCTTTAACTGGCCTGGGCTAAGCTTGACCGGCTGTCCCTTGCGCGTGAAAGTCTCCGTGACGGTATCGAGCCGGCAGTCGCCGAATTCATATACGTCCGGCTCAGTGGCCCTGCGCCGCATAAAGGCCTCGGCCCGTGCCAGCAGCTCTTTTATACTGAACGGCTTTGTCACATAGTCGTCGGCGCCGAGATTCAGCCCCATCACGATGTCGGATTCTTGGTCCTTGGCGGTCAGCATGATTATCGGCATATCGAGATTATTTTTGCGGATTTGACTGCATATTTCGTAGCCGTTGATCTTGGGCAGCATGATATCGAGAATGATAAGGTCGGGTTCTCCCTTAAGCGCTGCTTCGAGGCCCTTCTCGCCGTCGCGAGCGGTCTTGACGCGATATCCCTTCATATCGAAGTTGTCCTCCAGCCCGCGAAGCATCGCCGGGTTGTCTTCGATAATAAGTACGGTCTTCATTATAGTAATCCTTTTAGCCGGCTCCTAATTGCCGGCCGGTAATCTCACGGTAAAAATACTCCCTTCACCAGTTTTGCTGCTGACAGTAATCGAACCTTTGTGGGCATCTACGATAAATTTAGCAATACTCAGGCCCAGGCCGCAGCCTTCGGCATTACGTGCGAGGCTGCGATCAACCTGATAAAACCTCTTGAATATCTTTTTGACTGCCCGGCGCGACATACCTGTTCCATTATCTGAAACACAAAAACAAACCGAACCGTCTTCGGAAGAAACAATCAATTTAATCTGCTTATCATCATAAGAATATTTGTACGCATTGTCCAGCAAGTTTACAAACACCGCTACCATCGCATCGCGGTCGGCCGTCACATCAGGCAAATCATCCTGGATATTTACTTCGAATCTGCACTTGCCCTTGCTGAATTTTGTCTTGACCGCCTCGGCGGCATCGCGGGCAATCGCGGCGGGGCTTGTTCGGGCCATCGCGAAGGCCTGCTTGTTTCGCTCCATCCTCGAAAAAGTGAGGAAATTATCAATTAATCCCGTAAGTCTTTCGTTTTCCTTTGAAACAAGCTCCAGATATTCCGTAACCTGCTGCTGGTTTCTGTAGCTACCTTCCAGCAACGTATCAACCAATACGCGCATCGATGCCAGGGGCGTTTTCAATTCGTGCGAAACAGTGGCAATGAAATCGTTTTTCAGCTTGTTTGTCTTTATTTGTTTTCCGACGACCCGTGCGGCCAGCAATCCGGCGGCAACCATCACGGCAATAGCAAGCAATCCGGCCCAGATGTATATGACTTTCTGTCTCTCGGCCGTTTTTTCAAAAATGTCAACATCGCTGAAATGAATTTCGACATTCCAGCCCGGAAAGAATTTTCCCAAAGGAGCTTTCAGAAAACCGGTTTCCTGAGGATTCTCCAGACCCGAGACGTACAGATCAGAATTATCCGTTATCCGGCAGGAAACACCAAGCTCATCGAGACCTTCTTCGCACAAATCAAAATCCGAGGTAAGCGTTCGTTTTTTTTGCAGGAACAAATATGTCCTGTCATCGAAGCTGTGATACATCCCAAAAATATCTTCCGGCAGTTCCAGCCTGCGAAAATTATTTTCCGGCCAGGGCTCCAGCATCGCAATAAACGCAGGCTGATTCGGCACCGCTTCACGAGCCTGGGCTTGTCTGGTTTGATACGACTCTAATACCAGCGATATTTGCTGCCTGAGCTGTTCGGCAAAATCCCACTCGACATCCTGAATCCTTTCCAGGGTAATACTAAGCAACGATACCAGTTGGAGCGCATCATCCGCAAGCATAGGTGCCGAGACTTCAGGGACGCCGTAGCTATCAAGAAAAGCTGCAGCCAGTTCTTCGCATGAAAGCAGCTCTTTTGCCCTTATGACCTGAGATTGCAGCTCTTCAGACCATTGGCTTTGTTCTACAATCTCAAGCGCCTTGCGCAGCAGAAAGATACGCGTCGCCGAAGGCATAAGCAGGGAATCCGAATCGCTGCCGGGAGTGTAATTGACAGCCGAACCAATCAACTCCTGCAAGTTGGATCGGGCCAGGCCATCTTTCGTTTCGGCCATCAGTTCCACAAGCAAAACTCTCGCCCGCGCTATCAATGATGCGGAAGCAGAGCTTATATTTTCGGTAGCCTGACCGTAAGCTATATCGCGGCAAAAAGAAGCCGCTTTTTCAATTTCTCCCAGCTTCCTAAAGCAACGGACATTGCCCATCAAAGCGGAAAATCGCACGTAGTCATCGACATCAGATTCGGCGATATGTCCATACAATTCTATTGACTGAGTGAAATCCTTTTCGATAAATTCCGCAGCCCATGCTTTGTTGAATTCTTCCGGAAACTCATTCGGGTAGTCGGTACCGCCGGCAATCGGATAAACCAGCGTGCCGTTGCTGTCATAAATAATAACTGCATCACAATTGTACAGGTCGTCTGTGCCGCTTTCTCTTCCTGTAAGCAGGCCGAATATTTCAACGCCCTGACATTCCGGCGCTTTTTGCCGGACCGCATTGATTCGGCCCGACCAGAGGTCATCAACCCTCATGCTCAGCGTATCCAAACGCAGTTGATAAACGTCAGTCAGTTTTTGTTTGACCGCCAGCCGTTCATTCCTGACCGCCTGACTCATGAACCACAGCAGACACATGGTGGGCAGTATTACCGCTATCGCAAGCAGCAATACCACCCACCGCAACTGATTTTGGTCCGCTGTGATTTTGCCTATGGTTTTCACGTGCTATTTGCCTTCGTTGTAAAGTGCTCCTATCTCATCTTCGCCGAGCGGGTAGTTATAGAGGCGAACGTCATCGAGCTGACCCGTGTAGTATTCGCCGCCTTCTTTGCCGCCTTCTTTGCCGCCAAACACCCACGGCTGATTATCTCCGGTCCATAATGAGAAAACGCCACGGTTGTACGATTCTTCCCTGGTACCATCGATCCAAACCTCGCAAACGCCATCGTTATACGTGGCCACATAGTGGTGCCACCGGCCGTCGTTGAGCTTGCTCCAATCGAATAACTTCATAAGCACCGCCCTTGTTCCATTCTCATCCGCAAATGTGGCGACCCAACCACCCTCAGGGTGTGCCTGTAGGGGTGTGAAGTGGTACTCATGGCGAATAACGGAATGATATGTGTCGTCGGCAGGCATGGTTGTCTTGACCCATGCCGATGCAGAAGCCGCCTGAGCCGGGTATAGCTCGGGATTATCTGCGACCGTAGCGGGAACCTCAATGCGGTCACCGTCGCCGTCAAAGCTTACTGCCCGGCCAAACTTGCCTGCCACATAGGTTGGGTTGCCATTTTCGGCGCCGTCGTTGGCATTGCCGGAGCTGTCTTTGGCATTACCGTCAAATTTCCACCACCCAACCAGGCCGGCCAGTTCAGCGGTCCCGAGCACTTCCGTAGTCTGCCAGGCATTGTCTTCTTTCCCGCGCCATGTGATTTTGGTATCGCGGTCCCCGCCGTCATCATCATCATTCACATGAACGTCCAGACCTACCTTTGTACCTGCAGATGGTTCAACTCCCAAGGTTGACCACGGAAGCTTGATTTCCATGCGGTAACCACTGTCGGTCTGTACCGTAGCGAATTCCACACCGCTCGTTCGCCCTTGCCTGGACTCTCCCAGTCCGGGATTCGCATCGGCCCACTCGAAGAAATACTGGTAGTCATTGCTGCCGTAGCTGCTTGACTTGCTGTTGTCGGCGTCTACGAACACCTCAACACAGTCATCGAGCCAAAATTCATCCGAGTCGTTTTTAAGAATGTCATCGGTCACATCAACCAGTATGTACAGGTTCTTTTCATCCCACATTGCCTTGTAAGAAGCGGAAAAATCTTCGTCGTTCGAGGGGGGTGAATATATCTCGTTACCGATCTTGTACCGGCGGGATTCTGACCAGAGATCATCGGCCCTTCCGTCGATAACCACCGGCCGGCTTACCTTCCTGAAACCGACGGAAACTTGCGACTGCTTCAACTCGACGAGGGCCTTGATCCGGGCCTCGGTGACAACCTGGGACAGTTGCATGATGGGGCCAAACAACTGGTTCAAGGGGGGCAGATCGCTTATTTCGGCACGGACATTTAAGTTGTTTTGCCCTTCATAAGTACGCAACTGGACGGTGGTTTTTTCACAGCCATCCGCCAACTGATCGAGCAGTTCACTCACGTTGCTATCAGAATCATCGAGAAGGCCGGTAAGGAAGAAAGCTCCGCCGGCCCGTATCGCTCCGCCGACATTAATCATCGCCAGTTTGCTCACTCCGGGCGACAATTCGCTCACAGCGTCTTTTAACGGCCCGCCGGAATTGACGGATTTGCGAGTTCCGAGTGCCGAAGCAGATGCCTCGATAATGCCCGGATTTAACGACAGGACAGTTGTCTTGCTCTCCTGGTTCGTATAACAGTGGAGCTTTAGCTTGTTGACAAGTTCAAACTGGTATCTGCCGACATTCGCTTCAGAATCATCTCCGGACTGGTTCGCTATCAGATTAGTCGCCGTCAACAATCCGGTCATAATCTGACGAGTCTGCCGTGGATTCTCACTCGTCAGTACGAGCCCAACAGAACTCGCTATCGGAGGTATTCCGGCAGGAGTCTCACCGGAGGAAACGGCTGATGGTAAGGCAAACAAGATAACCTGTTCGATGTTGGCAAAGATGTCACCACCAATTTCAAGGCCCGTCATGTTCCGCAACTGCTCACGTACGACCTGTGCTTGGGCACTATCAGCTTCACCCGGAGCAACGCTGAGAAGCGCAACGGCATCGGCGGGAACAACATCGAAGGCGGCTTTGCTGAGCTTCGGTGTGCGAAACATATTATAAGCAAGACCATTGTGGCCATCCTTGAAACCAACATTGGCTTCCAATGCAATTTCGTTTTCCTCAAGAGACAAGAAGGCGATCACATCATCAATATTTTCGAAATCGGCAAGACCGTTCGCATGAAGGATCTCCTGGGGAATTTGTTCCTGAGGAAACAGTTTTTTGGCGTCGGTGTACGCCTGATCTATGTTCACCCAGATAGTCAAGGCCTTTTCCTGGCGGTCCTTTTTACTGATCTTGGCAAAGGATTTATTGCTCGAAGCGAGCGTCGGATTGTTAGTGACACCTTTGTATTGTTTCACGGACCACGTCAGTTGCCCGGCCGAGTGCGCCGGCGGAGACGCCAGGATGACCACATTATCATCGTATGCGGCGCCACCTCCGTCGGGAAACTCCACACATTGCATACCTTCTATGGCTTCAACAGGTTTGCCCAGGAAAACAAGTGCCCCCATGACTAATCCCCGCAGGGCATCACTCTTTCCAGGAAACAGCACGATGATAGCCGGAGGAGTATCATTCTGAGTAACACCAGTGGCGCCTATGCCTATGCCGCGTATCTTCTTGAACTCAGCCATCATATTCGGATTCAGAATATTAGACATTATGTCCCCGGGTGACGCTCCGCCTTGAGGTGCGCCGATAGCTGCAAGTGGATTTTCAAGGGGAGTTCCTTTGAGCATGTTAAGAATTGTGTCAACTTGTTTGCCGGGATTGCCAAATTCTATGTAAAATAAGGTATCCGGCGGCATCAACGCTGCCGGGTCGGCATTGCTCAATCCCTGCAGCAGGGGTTTGACCTTGCTGATAATCCTGGTCTGGTCGCTATAGTCGGCAACCAGCTCTTCAAAAACCAGCTTGGCCTGCTGTTCTTGCTGCTTCTTGAGATAACACATACCCTGCCGATACATGGCTTGTGCGATATGAGACCTTTGCCCCGAACCATCTTTGATGATTTTAGCATAGACCCTGATAGCCGTATCGAGATCGCCGTCGATTTCCTCGGCGTAGAGGCCTTCCTGCAGCAGCTCACTTGCTGATTTGGCCAGAGCGGCCGGCGCAATCAGAACAACAGCCAACAACAAAATAATTTTAATGCTCTTGAACCTTTCCATAATAATGCTCCTTTCAAATAGATTAACAAAAAAACAATTACTTTCACAGGAGCAATTATGCAGTTTAAATGTTACCGTTCTGTTACTATTTTGTACTTTTTTTATTATTTTTTATGTCATACCGCAAACATTCAAAATCCAAAAGGACGTACCGTCCAGGCCCGATAATACGGCATTTCACACATCAGAGCCTTATTTGTGATAAAATCCGGCCCTAAGCTTAAGCTTGATTTTTTTATCTACGATACTTAGAATATCCCGTTTGCTCGATTTGCGTAAAAAGACGTATGTTTCGAGCAAAACGACGAACTACTTTTGAACGATAAACGATAAGAGAATCGATGCGCAAATCGGTCAGATATTTCATCGTCGGTATCATCGCAACAGCCATCGTTGTTGCGATAGTCTTATTAACCACGCCTCACGAACGCCGGCTCCGGGCGGAAGATATATTAGCACGTTATCAGAAAGACGTCGAATACGGCAGGCTGACGATTAGCTACCCGCTGGATGAGACGCTTTTTCCCCCGGAAATCGCGGCCCCCACCTTTCAATGGGAAGACAACTCCGGCTCTGACATGTGGCTCATCAGTATCAATTTTCAGGATGAGAAGGGCCGGATGAATATCCTGGCGAGTAAATCCGGATGGACGCCCGAGCAGAGACAATGGCATACTATAAAGAAGCGGTCTCTGGAAAAAGATGCCGAGGTGACTATTTTGGGTATCAATCGACAGTCACCGGCGAAAATCGCCTCGGCGAGCCGAATCAGAATCAGAACATCCAAAGACGAGGTTGGTGCGCCGTTATTCTACCGGGAAGTGAATTTGCCATTTGTCGACGCCGTCAAGGATCCCTCGCGCATTCGGTGGCGCTTCGGTGACATCTCCTCGCTACGGCAGCCTCCAATCGTCCTGGAGAATATGCCGGTCTGCGGAAACTGTCACTCCTTTTCCAAAGGCGGCGATATCCTTGCTATGGACGTGGATTATGCAAACAGCAAGGGTTCATACGTCATCACGCGCACCGCAGAAGAAATGGTCCTCGCTACAAGCGATATTATCACGTGGAACGACTACAAAAAAGGGGATGGGGAACAGACATTCGGCCTGCTATCTCAGGTCTCGCCGGACGGCAGGTTTGTGGTCAGCACGGTTAAAGACAAGTCCGTCTTCGTTCCGATGCCGCCTCTGGCATTCTCTCAGCTTTTCTTCCCCGTTAAAGGTATACTTTGCACATACGACAGTCAGGCCCGTACATTTGAGTCACTTCCCGGCGCCGACGATCCGCAATACGTCCAGAGCAATCCGGCGTGGAGCCCCGACGGCGGGCATATTGTTTTTGCCAGAGCCAAAGCATACAACCTCAAGGACACCGAGGGCAAAGGCAAAGTGCTTCTGACACGGGAAGAGTGCAAAGAATTCACCGAAGAGGGAAAACCATTTGTATTCGATTTGTACAGGATTCCGTTCAATAATGGCAAAGGCGGCACACCCGAGCCGATCGAGGGAGCTTCCAATAACGGCATGAGCAATTTCTTCGCGAAATATTCACCGGATGGCAAATGGATTATATTCTGCAAGGCCAAAAGTTATATGCTGCTTCAGCCCGACAGCGAGCTTTACATCATACCGGCCGAGGGAGGTAAGGCCAGAAGACTCCGCGCCAATACCAGCCGGATGAACTCATGGCACAGCTTCTCGCCTAACGGCAAGTGGCTCGTGTTTTCCACAAAAGCATATTCGGATTATACGCAACTGGCCCTGACCCACATCGACCGGCAGGGAATCAGTACCCCCGCCATCCTGCTGGAACACTTCACCGCCGCTGACAGAGCCGCGAATATCCCTGAGTTTGTCAATGTCAAACCCACCGCAATTAAGAAAATCAGTGAAGAATTCCTGAACGATTATTCTTTCGTAAGAGCCGGCAACGAGTTTTTCAAAGCCGGCGATACGAATAACGCGATCCAGGAATACAAACGAGCGCTGGAGCTGAATCCAAACAACGCCGAAGCTCACCTTAGACTCGGCTTTCTCATGTACAACGCCAGGCAGAAGTATAAGGAAGGGATGGCACATTATAATCAAGCCCTGAAAGCTAATCCGAGCGATCCCCGTATACACCACGATTTGGGTATGGCGTTGCTGCACCAGAGGCAATTTGACGAGGCCATCAAACATCTCTCGGAGGCTTTGCGGCGTATGCCCAACGGCCTCGACAAACAGTACAATCCTGTCAACATGCACTTCAACTTTGGTCTGGCACTAACATTCGCCGGAAGATCCGAAGAAGCGATTATTCATTTTGCCGAAGTAGTTCGTCTCGATCCGAACAACGTCGATGCGCGATACAATCTTGGCCAGGCGATGATCCGCCAGGGAAAGCCCGAAGATGCAATCGAGCATCTGCAGGTGGTTGTGCGTCTGAAGCCGGACAACGCCGATGCACACTTCGCCCTTGGAGTCGGACTGGCCGGCGGGGGGCAACATGATGAGGCGATCAAACACTGGTCGCAGGCAATACAATTGAAACCCGATTTTACCGGCGCGCACTCCAATCTCGGCATCGCACTGGCCCGTCAGGGAAAACTCAACGATGCAACCGAACATTGGCTGCACGTGATACGCATCGAGCCGAATAACGCCGAGGTTCACTACAGGCTCGCTAACGCATTTGCTTCGCTGGGAAAGCTCGACGAGGCGATCGAACATTGCTCAAAAGCCGTGCAGATAAAACCGGAAATAGACACGTCACCGAGGCTGCACGATCTTCTCGGAATGAATTATGCCCGATCGGGCCGCTTCCAGGAAGCCGTACAATCCGCCAGGAAGGCGGCCGATCTGGCTCGGGCCGCAGGACAGGAAATACTCGCACAGCAGATTGAAAGTCGAATTGAGCTCTACAAACAAAATAAACCTTGAGAAAATCACTCTACGAGACACAAGCGAAATCTTTTCGACCAGAGCCGGAATTTAACTTGATTTTTCTGCCTATTTTGTTTATAATAAACTGTTTATTGATTAGAAACTTCAATATGGAGTAAGGGACATTAACAAGAGATGGCAGTAAACATAGACACACGCAGCATCGTGTCGCCCGGGGCGACCGAAATCTTCATTACAAGCACACCTGGGGAAAATGCTCCGTTTCAGGAGCAGGCCCGGGAGATCTTTGCCGGAATCAGTGACGTCCTCCGCTCAAAAAAGGCCTCAATCCTCCAGGAGCGGGTTTTTTCCACCCAGGCCGCGGCCGAGACTCTTCGCAAGGCACGTTCCCAGGCTTACGGAGAGATTGATGATGGAGTCAACCCAAGCTTTTTGGTGGCCGCAGAAGGTTCATCCGGACCGATTGCCGGCGTCCAGGTTCACGCCGTCAGCGGCGACAGCAAGCCGGAAGTAGTGCAACTGGACGGAAATCCCTGCGGACGGATCTTCCGCTCGCCCCGCTGCAGCTATCTGACACTTTCGTACATAACCGACCAGCAGGACCGGCAGGCTCACGCACAAGCCAGGATCATGATGCAGAAAGGTAACACGATACTCAGAAATTATAGCGTCGATTTCCTCTCGGTTCCCCGGACATGGATGTGGCTCAAGGATATTCTGTCGTGGTACGACGATTTTAATCAAGTCCGGACGAAATTCTTCACCGAGTGGGGCCTGGTCGGACCCGGAACCCGCCAGTCAATGCCCGCCAGTACCGGTATCGGACTCGGCCCGGCCAATGGAGGCCACTGCGCGATGGACCTTACGGCGGTGCTCGAACCGGCCGGCGCCACGCAGTATCTCCAGGCAGCGGGAAAGCAGCAGTGTGCGATGGAATACGGCTCGGCCTTCTCGCGGGCTTCGAAGGCGGTTACGCCGGCGGGCCACACGGTATTCGTCTCCGGAACCGCCTCGATTAATACCGACGGCCAAACCACACATATCGGCAACGCTGCGGGCCAGATCAAAACAACAATCGAGAACGTCCGTGCAGTGCTCAAAGATATGAACTGTACCGACGAGAACGTTGTGCATATAATCGCCTACTGCAAGACAACCGAGATCGAAAAAGTTTTCAACTCTTACAAAAACACTCTCGCTTGGCCCTGGATAACCGTCATCTGCGACATCTGCCGCACCGACCTGCTGTTCGAAATCGAAGCAACCGCTATGCCAAAACAAAGAGCATAAGAGCACAAAACATTAAGCTCATTTGTCATTCTGAACGAAGCGCAGCGAAGTGAAGAATCTCAATAATCAATAATATTATCATCCCCGTGAAAGGGGAGACAATAATCAATCCCTGGCCCCGTGTGCCTTCAAGGACACCTGCCATATGTCCATTTCCTGGGAATCGGGCCGTCCGGACGCGAAGTACAGTGTTGAGCCTTCGGCTGAGATGTCGGGATTAAGGTCCCACTCCGCACTGTTAACTGTTGAGCCCAGGTTCAACGTGGTGCCCCAAGGATCGTCTTTGGTTTTCCGCGTTGTCACCCACAGGTCAGGGCCACCGGAGCCGCCGGGGCGGGAGGAGTTGAAGTAGAGCGACAGGCTATCGGCTGATATGGATGGCGATGCGTCCCAACCAGAATAGTTGACTTTTGGGCCAAGGTGTACCGGTTTCGTCCACGGGTCGGCTTTAGTTTTTCGTGTCGTCACCCACAGGTCGCCGCCCCCCATGCTGCCGGGTCGAAATGGGGAGGTGGCGGCGTACCCGGAAAAGTAAAGCGACAGGCCATCGGCTGAGATGCTAGGGCCATGCTCATGAGCCGAGCTATTGACCGCCGGACCCATATTAACCGGTTCTGCCCAAGCATCGCTTGTCGTTTTTCGTGTCGTCACCCACAGATCCCGTTCACCGTACCCTCCCGGGCGGTCGGAACTGAAGTAGAGGGACAGGCCGTCGGTCGATATATCTGGGGCAGTCTCATTGGCCGAACTGTTTACCGTTGGGCCTAGATTGACCGGCGCACCCCAGGAAACATCTTTGCTTTTCCGCGTTGTCACCCAAATATCAGCCTCACCCAAACTGTCGGGTCGATAGGAGTTGAAGTAGAGAGACAGCTCATCGGCCGAAATGCTTGGGTCGAACTCCTTAGCCGAGCTGTTCACCGTCGCGCCAAGATTGGTGGGATTGCCGAAGGTGCGATCTGCATCCGCTCTGGCGGTCAGGACTACGGTAGTTGGGACGGCCAGCAGAGCCGTCAAGACAGCAATTGCCGCCGCAGGTAAACTTGGGCGTTTGTAGAATTTTTTTCCTGGTCTTAACATTGTTTTTATCCTTTCTTCAATATTTTTAACTGGCCCGGCTACAGCCAACGATGGAACCGGCCGGGTCGATTCATGTTCAGAAATCAATATGTTCACAATCGCGCTGCTGTAATCTTTGGCCTTAGCGCCAAGGCGGGCAATCGCCATTTCATCGCAGCATTTCTCGCGCTCAGCACGGATTTTTTTATTCGCCCACCAGACAAAAGGATGGAACCAGAAAACGGCCTGGGCGATTATTTGAAGAATATTGACCGCAGCATCAAAACGGATGACGTGGCTCAGCTCGTGACCTAACACGCCTCGCCGATGCTTGGCGCTGTCAACCTTCATGAAATCGGCTGGCAGATAGATACTGCCACGCAGCAACCCCCACACGAACGGCTGGCCTATACCTTTAACCAACCAGATCTTTGGGAAGGCTCTCAAACCAATACCAGAGAATAGATCCTCAATCGTATTTTGCAGTTCGGCTGAAAGCGGCTTTCGCTGCCGCCATAGCCAAAAATCGGTCCGAAACGCCTTTACGAGAGCAAAAAGCAGAAAGGCAGCCACTCCTACAATCCAGCCAAATCCCAGCCACTGCCTGACAGTCACTCTTGCCAATCTCTCCATAATGGTCTGTGATGTTAATTGCAATGAAGGTAACACGATAGGCTTGGACGTAACCGTATCTGCCATTTCGACATTAACAGCAGGCATTTCACCATTTGAAATAAAGATCGGTTCCGGCATCTTAGCTTGCGGTAGAATCGCTAACGGTATTGTGACTAAAGGCGGTACGAGACATTTAGCTAAGACAATCAGCCAGAGCAAATAGCGAACGTGTGCGCTTCTATTTTTCAGCGCTAAATTTACTGCCGCTATTACTATTACCAGGATTGCAATCTGCCAGCTTTGCGTCAGCAGATAATTTGTGATTTGCGTTAAGTAATTTTCCATTTCTGTCGCTCCGCGAAAAATCCATTAGCTATTTTTATCAGCTAATCGTTTTAGCTCTTCGATGTCGTCGGTGTCGATTTTGCCATGCTCGGCTAAGTACTGCATAAGTGGAATTGGGTCGCCGCCGAAGAGCCGGTCGAGAAAGTCAGTAACCGACCTTTTTATGACACTCTCACTCTTGACCGCGGCGAAAAAGACGTGGGCCTTGCCCCGAATGTGGTGTTTCAGATAGCCTTTCTTTTCCAGCCGGCGAAGCAGGGTTTGAACCGTGGCGTAAGCTATTTTCCTTTTTGTGGGCAGCTTGTCGCAGACTTGCTGCACAGTAGCTTTGTCAAGCTGCCAGACTAATCTTAGGATTTCAGTTTCCGATGGGCTCAACGCCGGCAGGCTTTTACGTACCATATCAATCTCCTTTTACAATTGTATTTTACATTTGTACAACTACAAATATCGTACATTTGTACAACATGTCAATAAAAAAATGAAAAACTTTTAAAAATATTTTTTACGATATGTAAGCGTAACATTCGGCAGGGCCAACTATAGGCTTTTCAAGGCCATTATCGAAGAAAAACTGCCGGATACTGGTGCAGAGGTGGCATTTGCCGGCATAAGATTCCAACCTTTCGTATCCCTGCTTTTCGGCCTCGGCGAGCAAGCCGTAAGGCCCTTTGCTGAATAGCGTGGAGATGAAAGCAGCGCTTCGAGGATCGAATCGCTTCCAGATATCTTCGAGTGGTGTTTGGTTGATGTTGCCGACGATAATGCCGCTGCATGTGCCGCTGAAGACGTTGCCGAACGGGTCGATGTGTACGCCTTTGGCAGAAAGAAAGTTTGATCGACAAGCTTCTTTATGCCGGGTGGCAGCCTCCGCCGGAAGTCGTCCCTCAGGGAAAGCCGAAGCTTGGGGATGGTTTCTTGAAAGCTTACCATCCCCAAAGCCTGCGGCTTTGAGGCTGCTACCCGGCCGGCGTATAAATTGAGCGATTTGAAAAAACAAAGCCAATTCGCGGCGGCACATCTTTCTGCAAAGCCTTTAATGAAAGGAGATTATGGCAATA
>DQCG01000711.1 GCA_003533825.1 Phycisphaerales bacterium | reverse complement strand
AAAATGAAGCCCAACAGACGTGACTTTGTAAAATACTCTCTTGGAGGTATTCTGGCCGCAAGTACCGCCGGCGAGATGGCGGCAAAGGGATCAGCTAAAAAGATTACCTCCGGAAAGAAAAAGAACGTTTTATTCATAATCGTCGAGGATTTTAAGAACATTATGGGCTGCTATGGAAATCCGCTGGTCCAGACTCCGAATATTGATCGGTTGGCGCAAATGGGTTTGAAGTTCGACCGCGCTTATTGCCAATACCCGGTATGCAATCCGAGCAGATCTTCCTTTATGACGGGTCTTCGCGTCGATACCGTCGGTATTTATGAAAACGTTACTCCATGGACCAGGAACATAGGGCATGTCGTGACCATGCCGAGATTATTCAAAGATAACGGTTACCATACAATCCGCATGAACAAGGTCTTCCACGGAACCGGCCTGCACGATGACCCTGGAGCCTGGAGTGAAATGTATGATATGGGTACAAACAAACTCGGACATACCGGCCAAACAAGAAATCTCACCAACGGTGTTGTGCCATGGTGCAGTTGGCTCGCCGCTAACGGTACCGACGAGGACCAGCAGGATGGCGTAATAACTTCAAAAGCAATTGAACTCTTAAAACAAAAAAGAGAAAAAACCTTCTTCATGGCACTGGGCCTGGCAAAGCCCCACGATCCATTCAACGCTCCCAAGAAATACTTTGATATGTATAACCTTGACGAGTTGATGCCGCCGGTTATGCCCGATAACAGGTATCCGGAACAAAAATATACAATACAGAGCGGCTGGAAGGCTTCGTTCGACAAATTCACGCTGCAGGACAAAAGAGAATACCTTCGGGCATACTACGCCTGCACAAGCTTTGTCGATGCGCAGATCGGAAAAGTTTTAAAGGCGATGGATGACGAGAATCTTTGGAAAGATACGATCGTTCTGTTCATAGGCGATCACGGCTACAACCTTGGCGAACACGAGTGGTGGAACAAGAACGTCTTATTCGAGGATTCATGCAGGGTGCCGATGATTGCTGTAATTGACGGCCAGACAAAAGCGGGCACTACGTGCGGTCAGCTTGTCGAACTTATCGATATCTTCCAGACTTTCGCAGACCTGTGCGGCTTGAATACGCCGAAAGGGCTTGAAGGGCTAAGCTTCAGGCCGCTGTTGAGCAATCCGTATCAAAAATGGAAAAAGGGCGCATACACGCAGGTCAGAAGAGGGCGCGAACTTGACGGGAAGAGTGTCAGAACAAAACGCTTCAGGTACATTGAGTGGCGGCAAAAAGGCAAAGTGATTGCTCGCGAACTGTATGACCACGCAAGCGACGCGGGTGAATATCGAAACCTGGCGAAAAAAAAGGAATTCGCCGGTACTTGCAAGGAATTAAACAAGCTTCTGAAGAGCGGCCAAAACGAGCTTGAAAAGTAGATGTCACCCTTAGAGCTAAATGACAGTGGGATGGTCGCTGAAAATTGAGGTGATTCGAGAGAAATGGAATCAGAAGGAAGAAATGATAATGCAAGTTTGAAAATAAGAGTAAATCGATGAGAAAAAATATAAAAACACCTGTCATTATGATGATAACGCTGGTCTTGGCGTCGGTTAGCGCGGAATCGAAGTCATTAAAAGGAACGAAACCCAACATCATACTGGTCATGACAGATGATCAGGGGATGGGCGACCTGGCTTGTCTTGGGAATCCATTGCTCAAAACACCGCACCTTGATTGCTTCTACGAAAAGGCAACACGCTTTACCGATTTTCAAGTAAGCCCTACCTGTGCTCCTTCACGTGCTGCTATTGTTAGCGGCCGTCACGAATTTAAAAACGGAGTAACTCATACGCTTTATGAACGTGAGTATATGGCTCTTTCCACGACTACCTTTCCTCAGCTCCTGCGAAAAGGCGGCTATGAAACAGGAATCTTTGGTAAATGGCACTTAGGCGACAAAGATGCTTATCTACCTTACAATCGTGGATTCAGTGAAGCCCTGATCCATGGTTCTGGAGGCATTGGCCAACCATGGGATTTTCCGATCAATAGACCCACTGACAAAAAACGCGGCCTGCGTCGGTGTTTCGATAATGTCCTCCTCCACAACAACACCATTGTCCAAACGAAGGGTTTCTGCACAGATGTTTTCTTCCAGGCCGCCCTTGGTTGGATGAAAAAACAGTACTCGGCAAAGAAACCTTTCTTCGCCTACATTTCCACCAATGCCCCACACGGCCCTTACATTGCCCCGGAAAAATACGCGAAGCGCTGGCTGGATGATGGATGGGATGAAGCCACGGCGGGCCGGTATGGCATGATTGAAAACCTCGATGACAACTTTGGGCTACTCGTACAAAAGCTTGACGAATGGAATGCCTGGGATAATACGCTTGTAATTTTCATGACCGACAATGGACAGTCCGGCAAGACACCAATAAAAAACGGTAAAAAAATTCCGGCATACAAGGCAGGCTATAAATACGGAAAAGGCCAACCTTATGAGGGAGGCACCCATGTTCCTGCTTTTTGGCGCTGGAAAGGTGTTCTGGGAGAAGGCGTGGACATTCCCGCCTTAATAGCTCATGTCGATCTCTATAAAACCTTTTGTTATCTGGCCGGTGTCGACATTCCTGATAATATTCAAAAATTAGACGGACGCTCGTTGCTCCCCTTATTGGAAAACCCAAAAGCCGAGTGGCCAGATCGGAATTTATTTATTCATAGAGGACGCTGGGGAAAAGGTTTAGAACCGGACGAACACAAATATAAAGGCGCCGCAGTTCGTACCCAGCGTTGGCGGTTGATATGGGAAAATAATTCTGCAGGTGAAAGCGACTTCGAGCTTTATGATATTTCTCAGGATCCTTTTCAGAAACAAGAGGTTGCCAGTGAATATCCCGAAGTTGTCAAGAAACTCAAAACCGCCTATAATCAATGGTGGAATAAGACCACCCCGCTGATGGTTAACGAAAATCGACAATATCCTGAAGAGTATCCTCTACATATCCGTTACCAGAAGCAACTTGAAGAACAAGGCATCCCAGATTGGATGCCTCCGGGATTCTAAGCCTGATTCCAACATGGTCTGGGACCGGTAACAAGGAATACACAGACACCGAGATGAGACGAGTATGCTTAGTGAAGAAAGATTAAAGAGAATGAAGAATTATATTGTTATAATATCGCTTGCCTTGGCGAATGTTGTCATTGCTGAACAAACGACATTCTACATTTCTCCTGAAGGCAATGATGCATGGTCCGGCTCACTATCTGAGGCCAATATTGCGAAAAGCAATGGCCCGCTGGCCACCTTGGAGGGCGCCCGGAAAGCAGTGCGTGCTCGTATCGAAGAAGGTCTGATCCAGCCCATTAAAGTGCTCATTCGGAATGGAGAGTACGCGCTGGACAGTACAGTTGTATTTTCGAAAGAAGATTCCGGTACAAAAGCCTGTCCGATCTCTTACGAGGCCTACCCGGGCGAAAAGCCCGTCTTTACCGGTGCCAAAACGCTGAAGAACTGGCAACCCTGCGCCATAGATCCAGCAGGTCTACCGGAGGTCGCCCAGGGCAAACTCTATACCACCAGTATTCCTGAAGAACTTAGAGGGATATGGCAGATTACAACACTTTATGACGGACTTATCCTGCTTGCCCGTTCCAGGTCCAAGCAGTTCATGACTGCTGACAGGCCCTTCGTCGAAGACTATAACTGTCAGCCGAAGGAATACTACAATCTTAAACTCGACCCTGAAACACCGGCCGCCGTCTTTTCCCGCGAAATTCATTACCAGAACAATGATCTACTCCCCGGGAAGAATATCCGTGATATCGAGATATTCCTAAAGCCGTGCCACAGCTGGATGGTGAACATGCTGTCGCTGGAGCGCATCGATGTTCAATCACGGATTGCCTGGTTTTCAGTTCCACCAACGTACCACCTATTGCCCGCTAATCCGAGATACCACAAGTTTCGATATAAAACCAATCCGTATTATATTGAAAATTCTATCGAGCATCTTGATGAGCCGGGCGAGTGGGTCTTCAATAGCCAGAAGGGAACGATTTACCTGTGGCCCAAACGACCACCGATGGAGTCAGATATCCGCATTCCCTTCCTGCAGGAGTTCATTCGTGTTGAGGGCATAGAGGATAAGACACCGGTACGCTTTCTTACCTTCGCTGGTCTGACCTTCCATCATGGACTTCGCAACACAATACGGGAAGGAGACAAATGCCTGCAACACGACTGGGAGATGTACGATAAGGGTAATGCCATCGTTCGATTCCGACATGCAGAAGATTGCACGGTTAGGGCTTGTGAATTTACCTGTAGCAGCGGCACGGGTGTTCGGCTTGATCTCCACTGCCAGCGCATCACCGTGGCCGACAGTCTGTTTGCCTACCTCGGAGGTACAGGCATCGTTCTGGCCGGCTACGGCCCCGGCCTCAAAGACGAAAACCACCACAATAAGATACTCAACAACTACTTCCATCATGTCGGCGAGATCTATTGGCATTCACCCGGAATCTTTGTCTCCCAAAGCACCCACAACCTGATCAGCCATAATACGATCCACGATGTGGGCTACACCGGTATCATTGTCAGCGATTGCCGTCCCCACGAATTACTCCTGCACAAACCGTTGGCCAACCGGCGGGAATGGATCAGCACGTTTCGTCTGGATGAATGCCTGCCTTTCATCGAAAAAGCGTGGAAGCAGGAGGAACCGCGGGATATGGAGAATTTTTTGCCCCTGTTGCATTCCCGAAACAACCGGATCGAATACAACGAGATTTATAATGTCATGCTGCTCTTGGGTGACGGAAATGGACTTTATTTCTCAGCGATGGGCAAGAATAACCGCGTTTACCGCAACTACTTCCACAATATAGCAAAGGGAGCTGGAAGCTTCCGCCTGGATGACGACACAACGTTTGCGGTATTCGAGGAAAATGTCAGTATCAACTGCAACAAGTGGTGTGAAATCAAAGGCCCGGTGGAACTCATCAACAATTTCGCCATAAATAATCACAACTATATCCAGAATACCCCCTACCTGGCTTCTGGTGAACGTAACGTATACTATAACGACGATCCAAAGCTGAATCCCGGATTCAAGACCAAGGCAGCACGACCTAATGAAGAAATGGCCGCCAAATCCAAAGAAGGGGTAAGAAAAGAAGGCGCATTCCTTCTCAATGCTTTCTGGACCTTTTTGCCGCGTTGCGAGAACAGCCTTGTCTTCTTGGCCAACACCCCTGAGGGTGTAAAACCGGGCGATGACCTTGTTACCGACAGCCGGCGCGGTGACGCCAAAGTCGGAATGCTCTATGCCGATCCGCTATTTGATAAAGAGGCGATGAAGCAGAAAATCTTTCGGTTTAGAGACGATTCACCTGCGAAGAAGCTTGGGATCAAGGAGATCAACCTGAGTGAGGTTGGATCAACGTTGGCGAAGTATACTCGATGAATCAAATAAGGAAGT
The DNA here is from genome assembly GCA_003533825.1 of Phycisphaerales bacterium. Lineage (GTDB taxonomy): Bacteria > Planctomycetota > Phycisphaerae > Sedimentisphaerales > Anaerobacaceae > JAFGPJ01. The sequence goes on along the minus strand of DQCG01000711.1, from coordinate 1,236 downwards.
AACTCACGAATGAACGTTATACCTGGTATAGGCAACATTGACCAAAACTCAGACCTTATAAGCCTGGAGGCATGCAGCGACGGCTTTTACAAGACCGGTGACGGAGGCGTAAGACAGATACTTTCTACAGGTGATAAAAAAGTTGAATTCATCATCTTTGAAGACAGAACCATCGCATATGTGAAAAGCTTGATGGGTTACCCGGCATATTATCCGGTACCCGATGTAAAGATCGACAAGCCAATCAAGGCTGTACTGATGGACCTCGACGGCACTACCGTAAGGAGCGAGGAATTCTGGATATGGATCATTCAGCTAACTACGGCGTCGCTGCTGCGCAAGTCCGAATTTGAGCTTGAAGAAGCAGATATTTCCTTTGTATCAGGGCATAGTGTATCGGAGCACTTGACGCACTGCATAGAGAAATATTGTCCCGACAAAACCGTAGAAGAAGCAAGAACTTTCTATTTCGAGCATACCCATCGTGAGATGGAGGCGATACTCAAAGGAAGGGGGCGGAAAAATGCCTTCACGCCATCACCGGGGATCAAAGATTTCTTGTCCGAGCTAAAATCAAAAAACGTCAAGCTGGGTCTTGTCACCTCGGGACTATATGAAAAGGCCTACCCAGAGATACTGTCGGCCTTTGAAACGCTGGGCCTTGGTAAACCCGATGACTTTTACGATGCAATCATTACGGCGGGATTTCCGCTTCGAAAAGGATCATGTGGAACCTTGGGTGAGCTTTCCCCAAAGCCTCATCCGTGGCTGTATGCGGAAGTCTGCCGGGTTGGTTTGGGACTGGAATTCAGCGAGCGTCATCACGTCGTGGGTATCGAAGACTCGAGCGCCGGAATTGCGTCCATCAGACTTGCTGGTTTTGCAGCGATCGGAATTAAGGATGGAAATATTATCGAAGGCGGCACGCTTGGTCTGTGCAATCACTTTTGCGACAGTTTCGAGGAAATCCTGAAGATACTTTTCTAAAATAGGGAAGGACAAAATGAAAAAGTTACTGCTGATCTCTGTAACGATCTCACTTATCTTGATTGTCGGCTGCAACTCTTCATTTGGAAGCGGCATCGAAGAATTCAAACTCTCTTACGACGAAGTCATTGAGACGTCTATGCACCCATATACAGGCCCATCAAATCCAGGAGTTGACACTTCAACATTGAAGGGAAAAGTAGTCTGTGGATACCAGGGCTGGTTCACAACTCCGGGTGACGGCTCGGG
>DQCG01000167.1 GCA_003533825.1 Phycisphaerales bacterium | reverse complement strand
CATTTCCATGACCGTATCGCCATTGGCCGAATCCAGGTTGCCTGTCGGTTCATCGGCTAAAAGAATGGACGGTTCGGTGACAATGGCCCGAGCCACGGCCACGCGTTGCTGCTGACCACCGGACAGTTGTGCGGGATAATGCTTCATACGATGTGCCATGGAGACCTTTTCCATAGCAGCCTGAACTCGTTCTTTCCGTTTTGCCTTGGGCATCTTCTGATAGGTCAAAGGCAGTTCCACGTTCTCGTAAACCGTCAGGTCGCCGATCAGGTTAAAGCTCTGGAAGATAAAGCCAACCTCCCGATTACGAATATGCGCTCTTTGCGATGCGGATAGATCAGCGACGGGGCGGTCGTTGAGCCGATAGTTGCCTTCTGTGGGGGAATCCAGCAGACCTAGAATAGACAGCAAAGTGGATTTGCCGCAGCCGGAAGGACCGGCGATTGCAATGTATTCTCCCTTTCGGATCTTCAAATGGACGCCGGACAGGGCATGGGTCTCCACTTCCTCGGTGACAAAAACCTTATGTAGATCTTCCACATGGATTAATAATTCGTTTGATTTGCTCATATTAATACTCCTGATTATCTAAGATTGCCACGGCCTATTGGACCTCGCAATAACACATTATTCTTCTCTTCTTATGATTGCGTTGCTTTTCTATTCGTAGCGTAACGCCTCCATCGGATCGATCTTTGCCGCCCGCCGCGCCGGGAGGTAACTGGCCAGCAGTGAAGTAGCTGTGAGCATAGCCACGGTGACAACGATGCTCACAAGATCAATGGTACTGATGCCCTGGACCGCACTGCGAATCACCCGCGTCATGACGACCACCAGCAGCGTGCCGACCAGCAGCCCTACGAACGTCGATGTTGCGCCCTGACGCAGTACCAGGGTCAGGACGTCCCGCCGAGTGGCACCCAGCGCCATGCGGATGCCAATCTCAGGGGTCCGCGAGGCGACCATATGGCTCTTGATAGCATAAAGGCCCATACCGGCCAGGAACAGGGCCATGGCCCCGAACATCACTGCAAGTCGGGCAACGACTCCCGTGAACAATGCGGTGGGACTATTGTGATGTTGGTCCGCCAGAGACGCTACCGAGAGGACCGGCAGACGAGGATCGATCTTTCGAATGCGCGCGCCGATGCTTCGCACGAGCGCGGCCTCGGCTCCCGGCGCCGTACTTCTGGCGCGCAGATGGATGGATTCGGGCACGTGGTGGGCTTTTAGTGGCCTATAGACATGGGGTTGATCTTCCCCGTTGCCCCAAACGCTCCGTAGGTTCGGTACGATTCCGACCACTCGGCAGGGCGACGATAATCCGTCAGTGCCATACTGGATGAGACAACCAAGGGCACTGCCATCCGGCCGGAGTCTGCGGGCCAGAAGCTCATCGATGATCACGACTTCCTCTGCATCGGGGGCACTGTCGAGGTGGCGAAAGGGCCGACCTTGCAAGAGCCGAATTCCCATGGCCTTGAAGTAATCGCCGTTCACCTCGTAATCGTGAAGTGCCTTCGTCAATAGGCTGCCCGACGCATCGTCTGCGCGGCCCGGCGCATACTCGACGACTCTTTCGTTAATCCAGGGCCACCAACCCAGGTCCACAGGAGATTTATAAGACAGGCCAACCGCCTGAATCTCGGGGTTTTCCTTCAACCGCTCGGCCAAGGTCTCGCAGGCTTGCCTTGCTTGAGCAATGTTGTAACCTCCTGCGAATGCCTCCATGTTGACGACTACCTTACCGTCCAGGCCAAAACCTGGTTCGGTCCGGGCGGCCCTCAGTGCGGTTCGAGCCAATAGGGTCGCGCACATGACGAGCGCAACGGACAGGGCCATTTGACAGGGCACCGACAGGCCGCGCGGTACGAACCATCGCCTTCTTCGGGTGGCTTGAAGCACGCCTCGGCCGGATTCTTTCAGGTCACCACAGAGATCGCGTCCTGATAGGCGCAGGGCCGGTTTCAGACCGAAGAGCACGGTGGCAATCAGGCAGAAACTCAAGGTGGCCGCCAGGACGCGCACGTCCAGCGCGATTCCAGAGGCGATGGCCTCCCCCAACTGCATGGGGAGTTGGCCCATCGCCGCCCACAGCTTGAGAATCCTGATGCCCCAGAGGGCCACGGCCACAGCCAGGATACCTCCGAATACGGCCAAGAGAAGCGATTCGATAAGTAACTGCCGCATGATCCTCAGACGCCCCCCCCCGATGGCCGCACGGATGGCGATCTCTCGATGGCGCCCCTCTCCTTGAACGACAATCATACTCGCCAGGTTCAGGCAGGCAATGAGCAGAACGATCCCGGAGATTCCCATCAAACCCAGGCTGATACGACCCAATGTGGGCCTGTCATTGTCGACACCACCGGCGCTGAGTCTGGGCAACGGGCGGAGGCGAAACGAGACCTTCTCTGGCCGGTTAAACATCCAGGGATCAATCTGCTTCAGGCGTGGGAGCATAGATTGCAGCCATGCTTGGGCCTCCGATATGCTCACGCCAGGTTTGAGTCGTCCCACTAAGACCGATGGCGCATAGTGCCATCGGTCATCCGGCTTCTCCGGCTTCTCTTTAAGGTATCTGCCCACAAGACCGTACGTGCCCAGAGGCAACCAGAGGTCGGGGCCGATGACGGATGCGCCTGTGAACGTCTTTGGTACAACGCCAATGATTCTAAAGAGCTTACCAGTGAGACGCACATATTGGCCCACGATCTCGGGCTCAGCCCCCAGGCGCTGCCAAGTTCGGTAGCTCAGGACCACCACCGGCTCGGCACCGGCCACTTCCTCCTCAGGTAAGAAAGTCCGCCCATAGAGGGGTGCTACCCCCAGGACGTCGAAGTAGTTGGCCGTGACGTACAGCGGATCCACATGCCTTACAATGCCGCCTCTTACCAGGGTACAGGTTCTTCTGGCATAATTGTGGGAGATGAGATCACTGAACACCGGATTATTGTCACGCAGGTAGAGATAGCCCGAATAAATGACGAGACGGAACTTATCAAACTCGCAGCGCACCAATCGGTCGGGGTCTTTGACGGGCAGCGGTCGAAACAGCAGCGTATTAACCACACTGAACATAAGCGTGTTGGCTCCGATGCCAATCGCCAGGGTAATCAGGGCGATGGCCGTGAAACCGGGATTCTTGCGGAACTGCCGAAAAGCGTATCTGATGTCGTTGATTAAAGTACTCATTCTTCCCCTTCATTCATGATTCGTAATTCATCACTCATACCGCAACGCCTCCATCGGGTCGACTTTCGCCGCCCGAAGTGCGGGTATCAGGCAGGCCACGGCTACTGTGATAAGCATCAAAAGCGGGACTATAACAAAGGTCGCCGGATCGAATATTGACATTCCAAAGGGTATAACCTTCGAGAGAAACAGTGCAATAGGCAGGGTAAGAAGGATGCCTGCTGCCAATCCGACGATAATAATCCCGACTGCCTGGCGAACAATCAGCAGAACAATATCGAACCATCGAGCACCCAATGCGATGCGCAGTCCGATTTCATTAGTCCGCAATCGCCCCGTATAACTGGCGATACCATACAGGCCCATTCCGGCCAGGAGCAATCCCCCGGCCCCGATGATCGTGATAAATAAAGAAACCGCGCGCTCGCCAATAAGCATTCCCTGTATCTGCCGGGTATAGGTTTTTGCCTGTGGTCGCGGCATTGAGGGGTCCAATTCCTGAATCTTTGCTTCGAGAGGATACTGAAGCATTGCCGGATTACCCTTCGTTCGTACGATAAGTACCCGAGCCAATCTTGATTGCAGCGAGCAATAATAAACGGCAGGCTGGGGCGTTTCGCGGGCATCATTATACTTGCTGTCCGCGACTACACCGCAAACCTCATATGGTTTCTCCCCCCCGTCGATTTTCCGTCCCAATGCGTATTCTCCCGGCCATAACAGACCTGCGAGTGTTTCATTTATGATTGCAACTTTCGTTTGATCTATACGGTCTCGCCGGGAGAACTCACGGCCTTGTTTAACATCGATACGCAATGTTTTGAAGTAGTCCGGCCCGACAAAGTATGTCATTGCCTGTTGTTTATTCTCTGTACCGAGGGCTGCTACGGAGGTAGTCATACAACCGCCCCCTAACTGGGACATGTTCACAAGGCTTGCCGCCTCTATGCCCGGCAAAGTCTGTACCTGCCCGATAACTTGCTCGTAAACACTAAGTGGATCAACCTCGTTCTGGCCATAGAGGGTATCGGGCAACTGCATCA
>DQCG01000330.1 GCA_003533825.1 Phycisphaerales bacterium | reverse complement strand
ACTACAGGAAAAGCTGGCCGCGAAGATCCAGCCGGATGATATTGCATATTTCGTTCCTGATTATATGGCTGATGTTTATAGGGCACGAGTAGAAGGACCAGTTAATGACATAGCCGCTCTGTCCGGCGACGACCTGATTCTTGTGAATCCGATGGTCAGGGCTGAGGATTTCAAAGTTCCGGCTAAAGGCTCAAATGAGGTTGGTCTGGATGAACAGGGGCGGGTCCTTTATGCACGGATAAGCAAAGGAGATGTCAAACGATTGGCCTCGGATGATATAGATACATTTATTGCCGCGGCTAAAGCGAAACTGCCAAATGTATCATGCAAGATTCCTGTCTGGGAATATATTTGGGATCTGATATTGGCCAACGGCGAGCAGATAACGGCTGAATTTGCCGCAGCAGGCCAGAGCGGGATTGAAGGTACGCTGGAACAGCCCGTCGCTGTCCGGGGTGATAAGAAGGATGTATATGTGGCGCCCGGGGTGAAGGTGCACCCGATGGTTACGATCGATGCCGAGCACGGCCCGGTTTATATCGACCAAGGCGCGGAGATACTACCGTTTACCAGAATTGAAGGCCCTTGCTATATCGGGAAAGAATCGATTCTGTTGGGTGCCAACTGCCGCGAGGGCAATTCGATTGGGCCGTGCTGCAGAATCGGCGGCGAGCTCGAAGAATCGATCATTCACGGCCATTCGAATAAATATCATGACGGATTTATCGGCCACAGCTACGTCGGCGAGTGGGTGAACCTCGGGGCACTGACGACCAACAGCGACCTTAAGAATGACTACTCGAATGTTTCGGTCATGATTGATGGCCAGCGGACGATTGATACCGGCTCGACCAAAGTCGGGTCGCTCATCGGCGACCATACGAAGACGTCGATTGGTACCTTGTTGAATACGGGTTCGTATTTAGGGGCAATGGCGATTATAATGGCGACGGGTAAACCACTGCCGAAGTTTATCCCATCATTCGCATGGTTCATCGAGGGTATTGTGACCAAGGGATTCGGCAAGGGCAGATTGTATGAGACGGCGAAGACCGCCATGGGCCGACGGGGTTGCGAGTGGTCCCCGGCCGAAGAAGCTATGTGGAATACTGTTTTTGAACTGACAGCGACAGGGCGGAACAAGGCCGTGAAAAAGGGCCGTAAAGTGCTGTTATCGAAGAGTAAATAATGAACAGGAGAATATTCTATGGCGACAGTAGAAGAACGTGTCAAGGCGGTAACCGCCAATGTATTAAAACTGAATATTGATGAAATCAAGATGGAAAACGACTTCACTGCCGATTTGGGCGCCGAGAGTGTGCAGTCTATTGAATTGGTGGCGATGTTCGAAGAGGAGTTTGGCATCGAGATGGATGAGGATGCCGCACTTTCCGTTCAAACGGTCGGCGATGCGGTAGGTTTCATCGCAAAAGTGTGCAAGGAGCAGGGTGTCGACGTAGATTAAAGTAGCGGATTATAAAACGAAATAAGAAAGGACTTTCAATGGGCAAAGTCAAAAAGAAACATCGTCTGGTCGATGCGAAGAGACCGAATTTATTGAATGATATTTTCCCTTATAGTTTACCGCCGCGTATTAGTCTGGAAGGGCCGGCGATCGAGTACATCGATGGCGAACCGGTTGAGTTCGACTTTGGGGCCGTCAAGAACAGACCAATATACATCAGTGATACGACCTTTCGTGACGGTCAGCAGGCCAGACCACCCTATACAATCGAACAGATGGTTAAAATTTACGATTTGATGTCGAAGCTGAGCGGGCCGAACGGCGTAATCCGGCAGACGGAATTCTTCCTTTATACGAAGAACGACCGCGAAACGCTGGAGCGATGCCAGGCACTGGGGCACGAGTATCCCGAATGCACCGGCTGGATTCGTGCCGTTAAGGGCGATTTTCGGCTCGTGAAAGAGGCCGGCCTTAAAGAGACGGGAATGCTGACGAGCTGCTCGGATTATCATATCTTTCATAAGCTGAAATTCCGCAGCCGCAAAGAGTGCATTGACAGCTATTGCGAGGTCGTCGATGCGGCTTTCGAGGCTGGTGTGCGGCCGCGTTGTCATCTGGAGGATTTGACACGTGCCGACATCGAGGGATTCGTACTGCCTTTCATAGACAGGCTGATGGAAATGAGCCGGCAGGTGCCGGAGGAGCAGTCAGTCAAAATCCGACTGTGTGATACGATGGGCTTCGGCATCAGCTATCCCGGCGCCGAGTTACCCAGGAGCATCCCCAAGCTGATATACAAGCTCAACCGTGAGTGCGGCGTGCCGAGCGACAGGTTGGAATGGCACGGCCACAACGACTTCCACAAGGTGCATGTCAACGCGGCAACGGCCTGGCTTTACGGCTGTGATTTTATCAATACGACGCTATTCGGCTTCGGCGAGCGGACAGGCAATCCGCCGCTGGAAGGGGCTATATTCGAGTATATCGCTCTTAAAGGCGACCTTTGCGGGATTGATACGATGGCAATTACGGAGCTCGCTGATTACATGCGTTCTATTGGTCTACCGATTCCGGATAATTATCCATTCGTAGGCAGGGCGTTCAATACGACGCGGGCCGGAATTCACGCCGGAGGGCTTCGCCAGGATGAGCAGATTTATAATATTTTCGATACCGGAAAACTGATGGGCCGGCCCCCTCGAGTTGCTATTACCGATAAGAGCGGCGCAGATGGTGTGGCACATTGGCTGAACGAGTTTTTCGGTTTGAAGGGCGACGACCGGATAAGCAAAATCAGAGTCCACAAGCTGGCACGCTGGGTAATCGACCAGTACGATGTGGATGGCCGTCTGACCGCCATCAGCGACCAGGAGCTTGAGGCTAAGGCAAAAGAATTGTACCCCGACTATTGGGAAAAGTATATAAGCGGAAAATAGATTTTGCATTTATGTGTAGCTCCCGTAACGCTTTAGCGTTTTAATGCTCGAGTTCTGATTCGGCAACCGGCGGCAGATTCAGTTAACTGTCCAATACAAGATCCGGCGATATCAGGGGTAGTGTTATCGCCGTTCGCCCCGGTCCTGGGGCAGGTCTGTCACATAATTCTGAATCATTTAGTTTGTTATTCACAGCCTGGTTATCA
>DQCG01000490.1 GCA_003533825.1 Phycisphaerales bacterium | reverse complement strand
ACACTGTTTTCGCGGTGAACTCGTTCCAGCGGCACCTCCGGGGCTGCCCGTTTCCATAAGATTTTACCCGAGTTCGCATCGAGGGCCAGGGTCGTTAACCGGTCCCCCTCGACGCCTGTCAGAAAGACGCGGTCTCCCCAAAGGACCGGTGACGATTTGCCCGGAGGCAGCGGCGTCTTCCATGCTGCTTGATCCGCGACGATCTTTAGCGGCGGTTTGAATCCGGCTGCGATGCCAGCGCCATTCGGTCCGCGGAACTGGTTCCAGTGCACGGATTCAGCCTCCGATGAGAGGCAACACACCCTCAGCAGCAGCAGGACAAGCAATTGAGATGATCTCATGAATTTCTCCACATCAATCAGGTTGTTATTCTTATTTAATTCAAGAGTTTTGCAAAAGTTCGTTTAATTCATTGCCACTCCGGTGCGTCGGTCATGACGCCGGCGTTAATTTCCAGCAGCTTCTTTTTAAGCCTGGCAAGGACGTCGGGGAGTTTGGCCGACAAGTCTTTTTGTTGCCGTGGATCCTTTGCCAGGTCAAACAATTCAAACCGCCCGTAGCTGCCTGCCTTGATCGCAGGAATCCACGATTCCTGAAACATATTCAAACGGATATATTGGCCGCGGAGCTTTTCCGCTTCTCTATCTTTGAATCCCTCAAACATTTGTGCCTGCAAAGTGCTACCGCGAAGTTCCTGCTCGATGGTGCCATTCTTCCGAAGCGTTTCTTCGATTTGCTTGCTCAGGGCAGCCATTTTTTCCTGGTCCTTCGGGAACTCGTAGTCGCGATACGCAACCAGCGAATAGTCGCCGTCCCGCATCGCCACGGTGGGTTGTGATGTCGGCAAAAGCCAAAACAGCGGTTGGTGCCTGGTGAACGTGTTGTCACCACCTCTCAGCAAAGGCGAAAGATCGGAACCGTCAAGACGGACACCCTCGGGTTTGTCGATTCCGAGCAGACCACAGATCGTCGGCAGCAGGTCGACCAGGCCGGCCGGTTCGTGTTCGACGTGACCTTTCGTAATCGTGCCCGGCCAATAAAAGATCCCGGGGACACGAATGCCGCCTTCAAAATTGGATCCCTTTTTGCCGCGCAAGGTGCCGACGCGATCGGCTCGATAGCTGCCGTTGTCCGATGAATAAACGATCAGTGTATTCTCCGGCGAATCGATTTCTTGAAGTTTCTTAAGCAGCCGCGCTATGGCCCGGTCCGTATTATCAATCGTGCCGGAATAAATCGCTGCGGGATCCTTCTGCTTGCCGTACTGCGAAACGATTGTCTCAGGAGCCGCGATGGGGGCATGGGGCTCGTGGAACCAGATGTTTAGAAAGAATGGTACGCCGGGATCACGCTTTTTGTCCAGCCACGAAATCGCGTCATCAACGACAATCTGGCCGGAATAGCCTTCGATTTCCCCTACAGGTTTACCGTTCCGAATGAAATTCACGGGGTTCTTGTGGCTTGGCTGGGCGTTGTTTCCCGTGGCGAACCAGTAATCGAAACCGTGCTGTTTCGGCGTCGGCTTGTTTCTTTCTCTTGTTGGCAAACCAAGATGCCATTTGCCGAAATGCGCAGTGGCATATCCGTGACTCTGAAGAACCTCAGCCAGCGTGACCTCTCGTTCGGCCAGATGCGAGTTCTGGTGGTAGTCCGAAATCCAACTGTAGACGCCTGTGCGAATGTGATGCCGCCCAGTCAACAATGTGGCTCGCGAGGGCGAACATACGGCGCATCCTGAGTAGAAATCTGTAAATCGTACGCCTTTGGCGGCAAGACCGTCCAGCGCCGGTGTCTTCACAGGACCTCCATAGCAGCCGATGTCCCGATAACCCAGATCATCCGCAAGCAAGACTACAATGTTGGGGCGCTTAATCCCGGCGAGCAACTTTTGCCAGTCTGCCATTGCCTGCCCGTCTGCTTGTTGAGAACGATTCTCTTTAGCACTAATGACACCGCAGAGGAGACATGTCATATTGGCTCCGGCGGCAAAAGCCATCCTGAGGAAATCCCGTCGGTCAATTTTTCTGTCCAGTGTTGTTGTCGAATTCATGTTTATTCCTTTGAACTCCGCCGGCATCATCTATTTGGAAGACTTGAGCTCCTTGATAAAGATATTGCGGTACTCGATGGGGCAGGGATTCTCTTTGCCGAGGTTATCACCGTGCACAACGATATGTTTCTGAAGCCTGATAGGTGCCGGCTCGGTGTTCATCATCCAGTCGTGATACTCGAACTTATCGAGAAGAACCTCGCCATCATACTCGGCTGAGAAGGTCCGGCCTTTCATGGTCAGCTTGACCGTATGCCAGACGCCAACTTCCGGGTCAATATATCGCACATGAGGTTTATCTTGGTCCTTGAGTTCCATTTTCCTGGCAGTCTCTGTCGGCAAAAAATAGTAACTCTCGAGGTGTCCCATTCCGCCCCTGGATCTCAGGTTAAACTGCTCCATATCTCCGAAGCCCGGAATCTCCGGAATCAGTCTACGGAAGCTGATGCCGCTGTCGGAAATCGTCGGCATTCGGAACTCGAGCATCAGTATGAAATCTGTGTAATGCTTCTTTGTGGACAGGCTGGCACCCCATTGCTCAATCAACCCTGGCGATTTGAGTACGCCGTTCTCAATCGACCAGTATTCCTTGACCAGCGGCGGCGTATGCCAACCGGTGAGGTCCTTGCCGTTGAAGAGGGCTGTGAATCCCTCCGGCGGGACGTTCAGTGCTCGTGGCTCGATCTCCTTGATAAAGATATTGCGGAACTCGATGGGGCACGGGTTCTTCTTGCCGGTGGCGGTGTTCTCCAAATAGCGATGCTTCTGGAAGCGGAGTTGTTCCGCCTCGGTGCTGAGGAGCCATGGGGGATAATCATAGCGGTCGATCATGACCTGGCCGTCAAGCTCGGCTGAAAGGGTTCTACCGACCATGGTAATCTTGACGGTATGCCATTGGCCGATCTCCGGATCGACCTGCTTGACTCTGGGGATGTCACTATCCTTCAGGCGCTTGGCAGCCTCCAGTTTGTTCGCCCGCATGAAGCCGATGCTCTCTAACTGGCCCATGCGATGCCCGGTGCCGATGTTCATCTGTTCCGTTTGCCCGAAGTAGCCCATCTTAGAAATCAGTTTCCGGAAGTGGATGCCGCTGTCCGAATCCATGGGCATGCGGAAATCGACCAGCAACACAAAGTCCTTATACGTCTTCTTGGTGACCAGGTCCGCGCCCCATTCTTCGAGCAGCCCATGTGACTTGAGCACGCCGGCCTCAATGGACCACATCTTCTCGACTTTCGGATTCACATTGAAGCCCGAGAAGTCCTTGCCGTTGAAGAGAGCCGTAAAGCCTGGCGGGGGCACGTTCAGCTTCTTCGCCACGCTCGCGTTCGCCCCCTGCCAGTCCCGCACGCGGACGTTGCGAATGGCGATTGGACCGTAGTCGCCCTGGATGATGACCGGCCCTCGCGGATGCTGCTTGCGATTCCAGTTCGGGCCGCAGGCGTACGGGACCTCCACGTTCTCCTGGACGACCTGACCGTTGTGGACCACCTTGACGAAACGGGCGTTTGCTGTCTTGACGCCGTTCTCATCGAACCGGGGAGACTGGAAGACAATGTCCATGGTCTGCCATTCGCCGGGCTTTCCGGCGGCGTTGACGCGCGGGGGAGACCCCTTGTCGATGTGATGGTACTTTGGCTTCTCCTCGGCCCGCGGATAGACGCCACCGCAGTGTGCGCCGGTGGGTTCCTTCACGTGGGCGCTATCGAGAATCTGGATTTCGTAATTGCCATGGAAGATGATCCCGGAGTTGGACCGCTTGGCGATCATGAACTCCACGTGGACCTCGACGTCCTGGTAGTCGCGGCGCTTCGTGACGAGGCTTTGGGTCTTTCCAATCCGGCCGTTGATCAGCACGCCTTCGCCCCGATCGCCAATCAGGCGTTTCTCGTTCCAGGTGTCGAGACGGGCGTTTTCGGCTGAGTACCAATCTCCGCTCACGCGCCATGTGTCCGAGAAGCCCTTTCTAGCGTCGGCAACACCGGACACGTGCAGGATGGCCGTAACCCAGATCAACGCCATAGCAGTTCTACAGTCTAGTCTCAGAACAAGTGTA
>DQCG01000655.1:10134-11214 GCA_003533825.1 Phycisphaerales bacterium | reverse complement strand
TATATTTGCTTGAGAATAATCTCACATAGCTCACCTCTCCATTCCTCAATTCTATTTTCCTGTTGCAGTAATATATACTTCCAGGACTTCTCAGGCATTGTAGCATTTTCTACGGCACAAATCAATACAAACTCTTCAGGGTTTGTGAATAATGGTGGAAAGAATCCTTACGTCGAAGGGGTATTGTCAAGCAATTTTGTATGGTCCGATATTTACTAAAAATAAATCAAACTGACCGGCTCGAACGCAGGGGGTGTTTGCAAGTTCTTCTTGTACATGAATTTGGCGCAAAATGATAACGAAAATCTATCAGTTTGGGTTAATTATAGCCGCCCAGTCACCTGATGAAGGTGCGCGCAGCGTGATTTTATCTTTAGCCGTATCGACGGAACTCGTGCGTTTGCCTGTCCTGGGATCGATCCACGTAACCGTACAGCTTTGCCCAGCCAATTTGGCGTTTAAGACAGTTTCACCAGCGTCAGCTAAATATACGAGGTAGATATCTCCTTCGGCGGCGAGACAGAATGCGCCTGTTCCAACAAGCTCGTTGTGCGGCACCATCAGTGGATACGGGATCGACTCGAATGTCTCGCGCAGGTGATGCAATTGAGCGGGGGCCTTGCCTTGGCCGATATGCCCCGTATAAAAAGCGGTTCCGGGGCTCCAATCCCCGTAGGTGGCGTACCCGCCGGCCATGGCAATCGACCAGTGGCATTTTCTGACCCAGTCGGCGTTCTGGCCATGACTCGGCTTGTCCAGCGCTCCCTCGTAACCGTATTCCTCATTCACATAGGGCTTGGGTATTTCACGATATTTCATGGCCCACTCGTTGACCTCGGTGCAGTCGCCGTATTGTTGTGTAATGATATAGTCCGCCCAGGACTGACTGCCATAATTCCAGTCGGCGTATCCATGAGCGGAACATGGCCGGTCGTAAGGATCCCATTGCTTAACCAATCGTCCCATTGCCAGAGCCCAGCTCGGCTTGCGATATTCATTGTGTTCATTACCCAAATCCCACCAGACGTTCGAGAACGCTGCCAGCCGGGCGACGGCATAACGGTAGAGCCGCTTCTCATG
>DQCG01000655.1:0-10061 GCA_003533825.1 Phycisphaerales bacterium | reverse complement strand
GGCGCTCCCTCATGGCCTGCACGGCTCGGTCTACTCTCTGCCAGTAGGCGACGTTGAACCGTGTAAAATCATATCGATGGGGCTTACCCGGCCAGGCCGGCAGAGGATTCAACTCACCGGGAGGTGCACCATAATTCGGAAGCTTCCAGGAATCACCTTCGAACTTGTACTCACTTTTGCTGCGAGTGTCGTTATCTCTCGGATAACCCGTTAGAAGAAAGCGAACCTTATTGAAACCGTATTTAACACAATAGTCCAGCAGCTCTTCAATCTGTCTATCGTCATTCGATGGATCCAGGAGATGATAGGCGGTCAGGCCCATATGATAGAAAGGCTGCCGGGATAATGCGAACCGGAAGTGTTTCGGATTTTCAGGATTCACAATAACAGGCTGCATCCCTCGGGGCCTGGTCGTTCGAAAAGAGCCTGTGTATATCTGGTCTGTTTCAATGTTTGTTGTCAGCGAGAATTTATACTCAGTTTCAGCAAGTGACGGGCAGAATCGCACACGAAAACAGCGTCCCTTTTGGTCGTCACAGAAACCGTCAACCTCTACCGGCGAGCCGCCATCAGGCGTGAAAGTAGCGCCGAGACGGACATCGGTAAAAGGATTACCTTCGGGTGGGCGATCCGGCTGCACTATGATTTCGTAAATATCGAAGCACGGGATTATCGACAGGCCTGACTTGACGGTAATGCCGGCGCGCACTAATTTGACCGAGACTACTGTTAGGCAGGCACATAGTATTACAAAACTGTTACGCATGGAAATATCCTTCTATAATGATGTCTTAAACTCGCCGAAGGTTCCCGGCACGCTTTTCAGATGTTCTTTTAACAAGGATTTCATTTCCAGCAGCACATTCTTATATCCGGGGGAATCGGCAAGATTATTTTGTTCTTCAGGGTCGTTTTCCAAATCATATAGCTGGTCGGGAGCAAAGTAATTCTTAGCATAATGCCTCAAAGCATTTCCCCGCTCTGTGCCGCTTCCTCCCGGCACCGAGCCCAAATGAGTGATTGGTGCATCTTTATCTATTTCGAAAGATTTCTCCAGTGCGTCTTTTTCCAGCTTTCTTCTCTGATACCTTTGTTGTAATGCAATGCGTTTTTCCCTGGATATATGTTCACTCGGTGGAATACGAAAAGCAATGTATTTCCATTTCTTAGTACATACGGCTCGCGTATAACCGATTTCCATAAACAGCGAATCGTGGATTTTGCCTTTCTTTCCGTCCAGTAGAGGTACAAAGCTCTTGCCATCAAGCACCATCTTCTTGGGAGCAGTAATATTGCACGCTTCGAGAATTGTCGGTGCGAAATCCGTATTTTGAATAAGCTCGCTGCATTTTCGGGATTTTATCCGGTCTTTCCAATAGATAAACGTCGGTGTCTTTACGCCCCCTTCATATAGCGACCCTTTTCCGCCTTCCACACCATGATCATTGAAATAGAAAATAAGGGTATCCTCCATTAAGACCATGTCATCCAATTTTTTCATAAGAGCTCCGACGGCATCATCCAAGCACGTCGCAGGAGCAGCATTTTCCGGCAAACCTGCTTTCTTTACCCGTTCCAACACGGATTGGCGGGAAGGCTGAACTTTTAAGGGCTTTTCTAGCAGGCCTGCCGTCGTTATTCGTGGATCGGATTTTAATGATTCCAGTGGGCTTGGCCCATGTAAGAGCGTAGTGGCAAAATAGAGGAAGAACGGCCGGTCTTTGTTCTGTTCGATAAAATCTAATCCACCCTTTACCGTCCACTCAATATTGTGCTGTCCTAACGCGCGGCAGGGGTAATTTTTCAGATTCGTAAGGTGTATACTCGCTGCGTAATCGAATCCCTGCTTGCGGATGTGCGCGCAGACTTTTTCCTGATTTTCTTTCAGAATCTTCGCAATCCCTGAGTTTGCCGGGTCACTATCGATGGGAATCCGCTTCAGTTTTGGTCCGCCAAGGTGCCATTTGCCCACCGCGCCGGTCACATATCCATTCTGCTGCAATACTTTTGGCAAATTCAGAGCTTCTTTAACAAGATGCGTGTTCCATCCGATCCTCGTTTGTCCCTCGGCGGAAGTCGCATTCTTAAACTCGGGATTAACCGCCCGGCCGGCATAACGTCCGGTCAAACAGGTATATCGACTTGGTGTGCAAACACTGGTGGATACATAAGCCCGCGAAAAATACACACCGGAGTTAGCCAGACGATCAATATTCGGTGTCAATGCTTTTTTGCCAAGGAAGCCGAATGATCCCAGTTTCTGGTCGTCGGTTATTATAAAGATAACGTTGGGTTTGCGTCTTTTCTTCTCACCGCCTGTTGCAGCCCGGCCGAATTCGTTCGGTAACGGACCGCCGAACGCGACTGCCCCTGCAATACCGGCGCTCGAAAAAGCTGTACGCCGGATGAATTGTCGCCGGGTCATACTTTGATTCAGAATATTCTGCTTCATCTTCATTCCTGCTCAGTTCCTGATATATGTAATTGGCCTGCTGTATCCCTGTGCTTTGTACTGCTGCAACAATTTGGTCAACCTTTCCACTATATCGGGATGTTCGTTGCACACGTTCGTTCTCTCCGAAGCATCTATACTCATATCATATAGTTGTACGGGAGGATCTTCGGGTCGACCTCGGCCGCTCCAGCCCCCTGAGCCCCGGCCAAGAATCAGCTTCCACTTCCCATCTCTTATTGCAAACATGCCATTAATTGAATGATGGATGGTCGCCTGGCGTATCGGGTTGTCGAGCTTTCGTCCGATCAGAGCCGGCAAAATATCATAGCTGTCCTCTCCCGCATTAGCCGGCAGCTTATACCGGAGCAGCGCTGCGCACGTCGCGAGAAGATCAACGTGACAGATCGTTTCATCGCTCACCGAACCGGGCGTTATATGCCCGGGCCAGCGGGCAATGAACGGCACTCGATGACCTCCATCCCATGCGTCGGCCTTGATTCCCCTGTAGATGTAGCTTGGATTGTGGCCGAACCGCCGCACGCTGTTAGTCTTGCCGCTCATATTCGTGCCATCTCGGCCGGGCGAGCCGTTGTCACTTGTAAAGATGACCAGAGTGTTCCCGGTAAAGCTGTTGCGTTGCAGAGCATCCATTATCCGACCGACAACATGGTCAACCTGACAGACAAAATCACCGTAGGCGCCGGCCTTGCTCTTGCCCCTGAATTGCGGGGCGGGGGCAATCGGAGTGTGCGGGGCGGTCAGAGGTACATAAAGGAAGAACGGGTTTTTACGGATCTGCCTGAAGGTGTCATAATGCAGGCGTCCGCCTTTGGCATCTATGTATTCGACAGCTTTTCTTTCGAGTCCCGGAAGAATCTCTTCGAGCTTCCAGTCTTGCAGCATAGGTCCGGGAGCGCCGAACATTTTTCCAGGCTTGTGCCCTGCCGGTATGCCAACTGTCTTTTCGTTTTCGATGAAGCAGTAAGGCGGAAAGTTTGGAACGGCCGTTCCAAAGTAGTAGTCGAATCCTCGCGTTGTCGGACCATTGGCGATAGGTTTCGTGAAATCCACGTTTGAGCCGCTGTTTTTCACATTGGTTTTACCTATGCCGAAGGGCTCTCTGCCGTCGGTGGTCGGCCAGTCCCAGCCCAGGTGCCATTTGCCTATACAGGCCGTATCATAGCCATGAGCTTTGAGGAGTTTGCCCACGGTAAGCCGGTCGGCTTCAATCAACGGCTTATCCCAGGGCCATAAAACCGATCTCTTGAGCCTTGTCCTCCAGCAGTATTGACCTGTGAGAATCGCATACCGGGTAGGAGTGCACACGGCCGAGGGCGAATGAGCGTCTGTGAAGCGGATACCCTCGGATGCAAGCTTGTCCAAATTGGGCGTTGGTATCTTCGATTGAGGATTCTGGCAGGCAAGGTCACCGTATCCCATGTCATCGGCTAAGATGTAAACGATATTAGGCAAATCACCGTTGCTGCCGGCGGCATTAGCCTGCGATTCAGGCAAGTAGTGCGGCACAAAAAACGCTCCGGCGGCAAACCCGAAGGATTGCAGGAAATTACGACGACTGATTACATTTCTTTTCATTGCAGAATTCCCCGGAACTTGTTACTAATATGGATTCCGACCGTTCTCAATAACGTTATGGTTTTAGCGAAAACTTCTGTGCCCGCTTGCCCTGGATGTCACCGAGGTATAAATTGCCCTGCGAATCTACGGCGATGCCGTGGACCCAGTCGAGCTCGCCCGATTTTCCCGGCGGCACCGCCGTCTTCGGCAGCGGAACCTGCAGTAAAACCTCGCCCTTAAGATTCAGCTTCATGAGCACCTGGTCCAGCGGTGGAATCACAATATGCTCGTCCGTCCCTTCCTTTTTAACGCAGGAAGCGCCGCAGACCCAGAGTTGCTGCTTCTTCGTCAGCCAAAGTCCCCAGGGTGTAACGAGGTTTTCCCAGACGGCCAGCAGCTTGCCCTTGGTATCGAAGACCTGTATACGGGCATTCTCCCGGTCGGCGACATACAGTCGTCCCTTAGAATCGGCCACAATCGAGTGGGGCAGAGCGAATTGGCCCGGCTGATTTCCCTCTTGGCCCCATTCGTTTATATATCTGCCGTTCGCATCGAAGTGGACGACTCGCCTGTTGCCGTATCCGTCCGTGACAAAGATGTCGCCGGATGGGAGAACAACCATATCGGTCGGCTTGTCGAAATGTTCCTGGTCGGTACCGGCGACACCCACCTGGCCGATCGTCAACAGCAGCTTGCCTTCGGGATTGTGTTTGCGCACGACATGATCCGTGATATTCGCGGTCCAGATGCTGCCCTCCGGGCCGATCCTGATGTAATGAGCGCCGCTGAAATCTCCCGAGTCCCAGGCGCGCAAAAACGTGCCGTCGGTTTCGTAAACCTGCACGGCGGGCTTGCTGCGGGTAAATATGTAAACCTGGTCCCGGGCGTCCAAAGTAATGCCGGGCATCTGTGCCCATTCGAAACTTTCAGGTTTTTCAGGCCAGGAAGTGTCAACCTGTAGGATGGGCAGGTTCACCACCGTAAGGCGTCCTGTGGACTGCCCATGCTGTTGCTGTGCACAACCGGGACAATGTAAAATCAAGAACAATACTACTAATACAGAACTGCAAATAATCGAACGCATAAGAGACACTCCTTTCTTTTTGCCGGGCTTGTCCGGTTCGTCGAAGCAATGTTAACATTTCTGCCGGTGTGAATCAAGTGTGGCAACCTTCTTTGCTATTACATATACTATCATAATATTGTAAAGCAATTTTTCGCAGAAGGAGAAACAAATGATTGATCGTATGAAGAGGCGCAGTTTTCTAACGGGCCTTGCTGCTATGGGCGTAACCTATGGCATGGGCGCTCGTGCCGGGGCTGTTTCCGCAGTAGGGTCAGGTAAGCAAGAAAACTTGAAAATCACAAAAGTGGAAATCCTGCAATTAACCGGCAAAAACAAGAAAAAGGCCCTCTATCTGAAAGTCCATACAAACGGCGGCCCGGCGGGTCTCTACGGCCCAATCGACAACGAGGCGGCAATATTCGTCGATCGATTCTTCAAGCGAAGTCTGATCGGGCAAAACCCGCTGGCATACGAGGCGTACTGGGATAAAATGTTCCGGGCGAGCAGGCACTCACGCGGCAGCCACTACATCATGGCTCTCAGTGCTATTGACAATGCCCTTTGGGACCTTCGCGGCCGGATTTTCGGCCTGCCGGTCTATCGGCTTCTCGGAGGTTCGCGCAGCAAAGTCAGGGCCTATGCCAGTTGTCTTGGGTTTTCGCAGGAACCATCGGCGCTTCGCGCCAAAGCTCAGGAGCTAAAGCGGCAGGGCTACCGGCATCAAAAGTGGTTCGTGCGGGATCGCGGCCCGAAATTCGGCCCTGAGGGTGTCGAAGAAGATGTGAAAGTCGTGCGATTGCTCCGCGAAGCCGTGGGGGACGATGTGGACCTTATGTTCGACGCGTTCTGGCAATGGGACCTTCAATATGCCCTGGCCTGGACCAGGCGGGCCGAGCAATATAATCCTCGATGGATAGAAGAGCCCTTCCAGACGGCCAACCTCGATGCCTTTATCGAGCTGAGCCGCGAGACCTCGATCCCGGTGGCAACCGGAGAGCATTTCTACGGCCGCTGGGATGTGCACAAGTTTCTCAAGGCCGGTGCTATAATGGTAGTTCAGGCCGACCCGGAATGGTGCGGCGGGGTCAGCGAGCTGGTTAAGATATGTACGCTGGCCTCGGTTCACGGGGCCAACGTCATCCCGCACGGCCACAGCCTCCACGCCGCCATGCACGTGGTGGCAAGCCAGCCGATAGAGGTCTGCCCCCTCGTCGAGTACCTGATTCGGAAGATGAGCAGCTACTACAATTTCGAGAAGCACCAGCTCCGGCCCGTAGACGGGATACTGGAGCTGCCGGACCGGCCGGGGTTTGGGATTGAATTGGACGAGTCCAAGATCGCGGATATTCGACCTGTATCGTGGCGGCAAAGTTGAATGCCTCGTCTTCGCTCGCGCCTCGTCTTCGCTCGGCATGAAGAGAGCTTTTACTTCACCCTGAGCGGAGTCGAAGGGTGAGCTTCAGTCGAAGGGTGCGGCCTATTCCGGGCGCCAGGGGTGTTGATTATCACCTTTGGGCTGAAGGAATTTCGCGTCAACCTCGATATACCAGGCATGCAGCTTGCTGCGCATCTGTTCAACCCGCTCCGGGTATTTATCTGCCAGGTCCTCGCGTTCGCCTATGTCGTTCTGCACGTCGTATAAGTGGACCCGACCATCCTCGAAACGTTCGATTAGTTTGAAGTCGCCCATTCGAATTGCGCCGCCGGGGAAGCCGCCCTGGTTGGCGTAGTGCGGATAATGCCAATAGATGGCGTCGCGTTCAATACTTGTTGAGCCCGTTAGCAGCGGCACGAGCGACACTCCGTCTAAGTGCTGGTTATGCTTCAAGGGCAAGCCGGCCATATCGAGAATAGTCGGATAGAAATCGGTGCTGATTACCGGCACGTCGGACTGCGAACTAGGTTTTGTCACGCCGGGCCAGCGAATCAGGAAAGGCTCGCGGATACCGCCTTCGTATAGCCAGCCTTTACCTCCGCGCAGAGGCAGATTGGACGTCGGCGAGCCCTCGCTGGTCGATAATCCGCCATTATCGGACATAAGAATGACGGCCGTGTTGTCGGCGATGCCGAGCTGCTCCAGCTTGTCCAGCACGCGACCGATCTGTTCGTCCATGGCCTCGACCATAGCCCCGTACACGGCGTGACATTGCCGGAGACGTACCTGCCGCGGCCTGTCCACGGGCCAGACCTGCTCTTCCGGCCCAAATTCTCGCTCTTCAGCGTCCAATATTTCCTGTCGCCTGGCCTGGTATTTGGCTATCAGGTCATCCCGGCCCTGGAGTGGAGTGTGGACGGAGTAAAACGCCAGGTAGAGCAGGAAAGGATTATCTCTGTATTCGTCGAGCAACCCCAACGACTCATCGGTTAATACCTTCGGAAGATGTGAGCCCTTGGGATAATCGCCGAGCCGGGGATTATCGAATGGGGCGAAATAGCCGCCGCGAGGTGAACCCACCGCCCAGCCTCCGATGTTGGCATCAAAGCCCTGGTTTTCAGGCCAGTATTTCTCTTCGGAGCCGAGGTGCCATTTGCCGAGAAACGCGGTCTTGTAGCCGTGCTCTTTCAGGGCCTCGGCCAGAGTCACTTCTGTCAGAGGCATCCAGTCATTGAGCGGGGCGCCGTTGAAACGTCCTGACCGCTTGCCGCTAAACCAGTTGGTCGCGTCGAAACGAGAGGGATACTTGCCCGTCATGATGCTGAAGCGCGTCGGGCTGCAGACCGGATTGGCCGCGTAGCCATTGGTGAAATTCATGCCGGAACGCGCCAGCCGGTCGATGTTCGGTGTATCGTAGAAGCAGTGGGAGTTATTGGCGCCGATATCCATCCATCCGAAATCATCAATTAGAAAAAATACAAAATTAAGCGGTTTCCTGTGCCTGGCGGCAGCCCGCTGGATTGCACAGGCGGGCAATAAGGCAGCAGCAGCGCCTCCAAGCAAGGTCTTTAGAAATTCACGTCGGCCCTTAATCTCTCTCATTTTTATTCTCCCTGTTCGATTTTAATCATTTGTTCAGCATATCGCCTGCCCAATTCTCTTTCAGACTTGGCATCGAAGTGCACGAGATCGTCTTTCGGTGTCAAACCACGGGTATCGGCGCAGGCCGTGTTTATGACGGTAAGGGGTATTTTCCTCAGAATCGTGTTGATTGTTTTTGCGTTCGGATTTCGGGCCACATAAAAATCGCCCAATGTGCCGACGACAAACGGCAGATCGCCGTCGCCCAACTCCCGTCGGAAATTGACGATCAATTCCTCAAGCTTCGCCTGATAGACTTCTGCTTGTTCCGGCTTGCTGTCCGACTCCCCCTGATGCCAGATTATCCCTTTGATCACCCCGCTTTGCATTGCGATTCTGGCCCGTCTAAGAGCGTCGTCATAGGGATTGCTTTTCGTCTGGTTGTGATAGCCGCCTTTAGTCCAGGATGAAATCGGCGAGCCGCCCGCTGCACAGGGTATAAGCCCGATTTTCACACGCTTTTTGTGCTCGGCCATAGCCTTTCCAAAAGCCATGCCGGGACCTACGCCGACAATGCCCGGCTTGTCAAAATGGAGCGGATCCTTTGCCGGTTCCCATTCGTCGTCTTGATTTAGAACATAAACTCTTGGATGAGTTTGCATATCCTGCTGCTGGACCTTACCCCGGCCGGCCATATTCGATTGGCCGGCGAGTATATACAGGTGAAAATCCCGGCGACTCGAGTATTGTTGTGAACAGCCGGCATTTAAAAGCACGAATGTCACGATTACGGCAATCAATTTTCTCATGTCTTTCGACTCCAATAGTAAACCAAACCGCTACGGTTGCATCTACAAGCAGAATTCACCTTTATTCATCAACACTTCGCCATCTACATAGATTGTCGGATCTTTTATCATGCCGTCAACGTGTGCTTTGCTGTACCACTTGGCGCCGGTTTTACCGGGCAGGGGGCTGCCGAACGCAATATGCACGCTGGGAAACTTCTCATCCTGAAGCAAATTGTAGATTAACTCGGTCAGACCGATATTCGTACCGATTGCAAATTCTCCAACTCTATTGCTGTTGTCATCGATCTCAAAGAGGTATTTGATGAATTCGTGCCGGAGCTGCTCATTGTCGCATCGGATGCTTTCTTTTACGGCCCTGCCGTTTTCAACCTCGATGGTAATGGGCGTGTTTTCAAGAGAACCGTATCTCTGGGTGAAGAAATCCCCGAGGCAGCCGTCGAAGATAACCGTACCGTTGACATTAACCGGGCATGTACATACCTCCCCATCGGGAAGATTCTTCCAATCACCCGGGGGGATATCACCATCTTCGATTAGCCATTTGAGCTGCGGACTGAATTCAGCCACGAAATCGTTTCCTTTTTCAGTTACAACCCTGATTTTGCCCGCGTTTCGAACCTTCTCATAAACTAATCTGCTGATTCGCTGGATCTCTGTGTAATCGCTGCACATCCCGTCCTTCATAATCTCCGGCGTGATTCCAATCATGTGGGCATGCCTGAGCCTGGGATTGGCTTCGATTGCTCTGAGCATTTTCATTCTGAAGGTCTGGAGCTCTCCTTCGGCACCCTGGGCGGCATAGACACTGACGTCGGCAGCCTTAATCGCATCGTCTATTGCCTTCGGGTAATCAATCGGTCTTTCGCCGAAATCCTCCATTATGAAGAATTGAACTTCGGAAGTAATCTTTTCGATAGCTGCTTTTATAGCTGAGCCGATTTCGATAGTCTCTTTGTCGGTAATAATGACTGCGCTCTCGCCCGCCCTGACTTTCAGACAATTTTCGACAGCCTGTTTTACACCTTCTTCAATACTTCCCACTTTTTTCCTCCTGATTATATTTTTACGTCACCAGTATCATGTTTCCCACGGTCTCTGCCGGGATTTAGAGACGATTCTACAGGCTTGCCAGCTATCAGGCAAGAGTTTGATACCGGCTAAAGTTTCGGATTTGTACAATTTTCTGTGAAGAAA
>DQCG01000486.1 GCA_003533825.1 Phycisphaerales bacterium | reverse complement strand
GATGAGAATCACTATGAGCGCCAATGCCAGCTTGAGTAACCTTCTGCCGGTCTTTTTTCGCGGCTTGAATTTTGCTTTGTCTTCTTCTCGCATCGCTTTGACCTCCGAAATTATGCCAGTGAATAACAGCACAACGGCATAAGGACAAAAGGCACTCGAATTGTGCCTTATGAACCTATGACTTGTGTGCTTTTTGACAAGATCAGTCGAGCATTATTTCGTCTGACTTGTTTTTGATCAGGCTATCGACTTTGTCGGAATATTGCCTGGTAATATCATCGACTTGCTTCTTGCCTTTTTCGAGGTCATCTTCGGTGATAAGTTTTTCTTTTTGCTTCTTTTCGAAGTGCTTGTTGGCGTCTCTTCGTATGTTACGAATACCGACCTTTGTNNTGTTCGCCGGTGTGTTTGGCCTGCTGAACAAGCTGCTTTCTTCTTTCCTCGCTTAGAGCAGGGATATTAAGCCTGATTATTTTTCCGTCTACAATCGGTGCGATACTCAGGTCGCTTGCCTTGATTGCTTTTTCGATATCTTTGATAGAAGCGGGATCGAACGGCTTAATCACAATCATATCCATCTGAGGCGTCGCCAGGGTTGCCATCTGTTTCAACGGCGTAGGCGTCCCGTAAAAATCGGCCTTTATGTTTTCGACCAGCCCGGTCGCAGCTCTGCCGCTGCGGACAGCTTTTAAATCGTCCTGCAGGATTTCGACCGCTTTTTTCATTTTGGATTCGGTGTCCGAGACAATTGTCTTCGTAGGCATCTTCTACCTCATTTCGTTACTATTTTGGTGCCAATTTGCTCGCCGCAAAGAGCCTTTGTTATATTGCCCTTCTCGAAAATATTCAAAACAATAATCGGGATATCGTTGTCCCGGCAAAGACTTATTGCCGAATGATCCATTATTCGAAGCTTCCTGGTGAGCACCTCATCGTAGGATAATTTTTCGAAAAGTTGTGCATCCGGATTTGTCTCGGGATCATCACTGTAAACGCCGAGCACCTTTGTTGCCTTTATGAGCAGATCCGCATCGAGCTCCGATGCCCTTAACGCCGCACAGGTATCGGTAGTAAAGAAAGGATTTCCCGTTCCGCCCGCCAGTATCGCGACCCTT
This sequence comes from Phycisphaerales bacterium, assembly GCA_003533825.1. Taxonomy (GTDB): domain Bacteria; phylum Planctomycetota; class Phycisphaerae; order Sedimentisphaerales; family Anaerobacaceae; genus JAFGPJ01. The sequence goes on along the minus strand of DQCG01000486.1, from coordinate 8,364 downwards.
CCGCGTTCAAGGTGTCGAATGGCCCTTCTGCGAATAAATCCCTCGCACATCGCCGGAACTTCTATCGCGCTGAGGACTCTCGTTTCCTGGCCAAGCTTCTCCAGCGTCTCCTGAAGGGCACAGGCGTTGATAATGGTAGCCAGCATCCCCATATAGTCCGCTGTGTTCCTGGGTATATGGCTGGTCTCCGAGAAGGTTTTTCCCCGTAGAAAATTACCTGCTCCGACAACAATCGCGACCTGCGGGCCGACTTTGCAAATCTCAGCGATCCTCTCGGCGATTGACTCGAGCGCAGAGCCGTCAATCCCGTGCTGACCCGCCCTGCAAAAACTTTCACCCGAAAGTTTCAACAGAACGCGATGATATTTGTTCTCTGCCATTTAAAATCTCGCGAAGAGCTTCTCGCATCTCGCTTCACGAGCCGCCTCTGTTTATCCGACTTCGAACCGGACAAATCTTTTAATTTTTGCCTCGCCGCCGGCTTGTTTGGCCGCTTCGGCAAGGACCTGTTCGACGGACTTGCTGTCGTCTTTGACAAAAGGCTGCTGCAGAAGGCAGTTCTCGGTGTAAAATTTCTTTATTTTGCCTTCGACAATTTTATCTATAATATTCGCCGGTTTGTTCTTAACCTGCTCGGCGAAAATGGCCTTTTCCCGCTCGATGATCTCTGGATCAATCTGGTCTTTATCAAGTGCCAGGGGCTTGGTTGCGGTTATATGCATTGCTAAGTCGGCAGCGGTTTGCTTTAGTGCATCTACGGCTGCCATCGCTTCATCGCCGGTCTCAATCTGTACCATTGTACCGACTTTTTCATTGAAGTGAATATATGTGCCGATCAGTCCGGGACCGTCGAGTGTGTATTTGGCGTAATCTCCCACCTGTGTTTTCTCGCCGGTTTTACTGACTATCTCGGTCAGAACATCACTGAATTTTCTGCCGTCGGCAGAGGTCTCAAGAACATTCTCAACACCCTCGTCGGCCTTGCAGGCCAATGCGAAGTTTGCCAGAGTCTGTGCTGCCGCTATGAAATCATCACTCTTGGCTACGAAATCGGTCTCACAGCAAAGCGTTGCCATAATTGCCGTCTTGCCGTCAGGGCCGATTTTGCTCACGACCAGGCCTTCGGACGTATCGCGCTCGGCACGTTTTGCCAGGGTGGCAAGGCCTTTTTTCCTGAGCAGATCCATAGCTTGATCGATATCTCCATCGGTTTCCTGAAGCGCTTTCTTGCAGTCCATCATTCCCTGACCGCTAATCTTCCGCAGTTTCATGACCATGGCTGCTGAAATCTCCGCCATCTTAAAAACTCCTATTCTCTTGTGCTTTGTGGATTGTTACTGGTATTGTGCCAACCGGCGGTAGAGCCGCCGGATAAATACAAAGGACTATTTTTTATTGTTAGCTTTTTATTTTTTACTCGGGCTCCTGCTGCTCGGTTTGGATTTCCTGTGAAGGTGCATCTGCAATCTGCGCCGAGCTTTGCTCTATATCACCCGTTGTTTGCGGATTATTCTCGACGGCGCGGGCCATAGCCGGCCTCCTGGAACGAACGCGCCTGGGACGTTGGGGTGCTTCCTGATGAACCGCGGTCATCGTCTTGCCAATCGCCACCGCATCGGCCAGCTCGTTAAGTATCAGATCGACCGCCCTGATCGAATCATCGTTTGCCGGGATCGCCACATCCACCGTATCGGGGTCCGAATCCGTATCGAGAAGCCCTACAGTTGCAATATCCAGCTTCTTGGCCTCCCGAAGAGCAAGATATTCTTTCTTCGCATCGACTACGACAACGGCACCCGGTAAACGGGACATATTCCGAACGCCTTCCAGATTGGCTTTTATCTTTCGCATCTCGCGTTTGAGCCTCGCTGCCTGCTTTTTGCTCTCACTATCCAATGTACCATCTTCGGCCATAGCTTCCAACTGTTCCAGTCTCTGCAGTCGGGAGCGTATCGTTCTGAAATTGGTAAGCATCCCACCAAGCCATCGCTGGGAAACATAGTGCATTCCGCACTTACCGGCGATAGTCTCTACCGCTTTCTGGGCCTGACGTTTTGTGCCTACAAAAACGACGTCTTTGCCGGAAGAAACGATTTCAGCGAGGAGTTGTTTAGCTATCAGTAGTCCTTCCAGTGTTTTTTTGACATCAATGATATGGATATTGCCGCGTTTGGCAAAAATGAATGGAGCCATTTTAGGATCCCACCGACTCACACCGTGCCCAAAATGCACTCCTGCATTAATCAGTTTCCGTGCTAACTCTTTAGCCACAAAAAATCTCCAAAATATTTACAAAACTTGACCTCAAACGCCATACATAAACAGACAAAGCAAGGAAACTAATCTAAATCGTACAATATGTCAAGACTTTATGTTAAGAATTTTTTTGCAGGATATGGACGGATTTACCGGCCCGCCGCAGGTCGAAGAGTTATAAATGCGGGCTGTAGGTCTCTATCGAGGGTAATAATGCTCCAGCAGTGTCAATCATTAGTACATTCGGGTTGCTTGTCAAAGGAGCAATAATCTTGAGAGAGAGTCTCAATACCAGATTGTAATGACAATATTGGGCTCGGTCTTTTTGGCCTGGACCATGCCCGTAACAACGTTTGTTCGTTTTATCCGAATATCCGGATTTTCATTCAGCCACCTGGTGATTTGCTCATCAAGAAAGTTCATGGCGCCGGGATGCAGTTTTGTGAAAAAGGTTTTTACGCCCACGATTCGGTCTGTGGAGGCTATTTTTTCAGCCGGTTTTTTTGCTGCCGGCTTAGGCATCTCAATCTTAGGAATCTGGACAGAGCTGGTGCCGCCCAGGTCCAAAGGCGAGTGTGAAACACCCTTATCGCCCGTGTCGGAATCATCGAACGGAATGGGCTTATCAGGATTATTATCAAGGGGGTTTAGCTGATTTAGGGGATTATTGAAGTCCAGATTGTCCATAGGGTATCCCTTCATCGAAGATTAAGTTTTAATAATATAACGCGGAAATGATACGGTTGATTATCAGATGACGACAACGGCGTGATGTAGCCGGATTTCTCATTTGTCTTATCTGCTTATTTAAGCCTTGTTAGATTTTGCTCTCAGCCTTCGGCCTTATCCTCTTTGGCTTTTTTAGCCTCTTGGGCGGTAGGCTTGTCCTTTGGAGATGATGGTTTTTCAGCCTTGGCCTTGGGTTTATTGGCATCTTCTTTTTCGGCATCTTCGACTGCTTTAGTTTTTGTTTCGGCCTCGGCTTTGGCCTTATTAGCCTCTTCCTGGGCTTTTCTCGCGTCGGCAATTGCTTTGTCTGCGGCTGCTTTGGCTTCTTCGGCAGCCTTTGCTTTTGCTTGGGCTTCAGCGTTGGCTTTTTCGGCGTCGGACTTGATTTTTTCAGCTTCGGTTTGCGTCCGAAGTAGTTCCTCCTCTGCTTTTTGGGCTCGTATGTCGGCCTCTCTGATGTCTATTCGGGCCTGGGCTTTTTCTACCTCGGCCTCGAGACGTGCCTGTTCGGCGTCATGAACCGTCTGCTCGCGTTCTTGATCACGAGCTCTGAATCCAAAGGGATCCGTGATCATTTCGCCCAGGCCGCCGGGCGTATCCGGTTCGTGCTTCCTTTGGATCTCTTTCATTACTTCTTCTTTTGGCCTTCCGTCAGTGGAAATACTTGGAGTCAGTATGAAAATAGTCTCGACCGCCCGATTCTCGGTATCCTCGCTGGAGAACAGAAAACCGAGCAGCGGTATGTCTTTCAGTATCGGAATGCCCCGAACGACCCCGTACTCTTCATTCTTTCTGATTCCACCGATTATGAGGCTTTCACCCTGTCGGATGCGGTTTTGTTTATTATCGATTTCTTTTTTCGTAATGATCGGTATCTGTTTAACACCTTCGGGTGTGTTCTTTGAACCAAGTAAGATGGATGTTTCCAAACCGATGTAGCCGTCTGCGAAGACGTGGGCGGTGACTTCAAGCGAATCGATTACGTCTTCATATACAGTACTTGTCTCCAAATAGTCCGAAATGGTAGACCGCATTGTGGTCTGGTCAATCGGAACCTTTTGACTTGATAAGACTTTGGCGGTTCCGCCGTTGACCACCTGTAGCGTCGGATTCATCAGAATTTTCAAATAACCCCTCGATTCGAGCAGGTCGATTAAGAGCGTGAATCTGTGACCGGCTTTGGCAGTGTTCAAATAACCGATGTTAAGGCCCATTCGAGACCGAGCCACTTCTCTGAGGGATGCGCCGGGAAACGCCGGAAGATAATCACCGTCCTTAACCAATTGCTGAACGTCGGCTCCGAAAGCCGTTCCGGCGGGATTCATCACAACCTGCTCGCCGAACAAGTTCTCGATTTCTATTGTGGTTTCGCGGTCAAACGTCATATCCGCGTACACCTCTGAGATCAGACAATCTATCTTGACCTGAACCGGTTTGACATCCACCTGACGCAGAACTTCCAGTACCGCCTGGGCGTCTTCACGAGCCGGACATCTTACTATCAACTGGTTGACGGCGGGATTGCTGCTGACGGTGTAGTCCACTAATTTTGTTTCTTTGCCTTTTTTATCGAATAGCTTGGTTGCAAATTGTTCGTGGATAATTTTTTTTAAGTTATCCGATTCATGGTGCTTGCAGAAGTACGATAGCTTCCACTCCGGCGTGCCACCTACTATTTGCTCGAAGATTTTTGGTGGTTCTCTATAAACCTCGGGTATAGGGACATTCGGTTCGGGAGCAACATCAATCTTCAGATTGCGGAGAATCGTCTCGGCCTCATTTTCCGTATCTGTTTGCGCAGAGATACTCCCCCATTCTCCCATCCATACTAAAATCGCCGCAGCCACAAACACAATCAGCCAATGATTACGGACTTCTTTTTGGCTTTCGCTGCTGCTCATAATACTTTGAATTGCCATTATAACTACCCGCTCAATAAGCGAAATGCTGCCGTGCATTTCCTGCCTGTTTATAGACGGAAACTCTCTTTATTATATTGCATATCTTTTTATCGTCAAGTATATTACGATAAAATTAGTGAAAATGTTTCCTTTTTTTGGGGGTAAAATTGCGTTTTTCTCTATTTTTTGGATTTTATGGAAAGAAAATGGCAAGAAATTACTGTCGGTTTTGTATCATTAGGCTGCCCCAAAAACGTGGTTGACAGCGAAAGGATGCTGGCTGAGATCGCCCAGGCGGGATTTCCGATAACTGCCGAGACTGATAATGCCGATGTTGTAGTCGTCAATACCTGTGGTTTTATCGCCCCGGCCGAGGCCGAGTCACTTGAAGCAATACAACATGCTGTGGATCGCAAGCTTGGCGGAGCAGTAAAAAAAGTAATTGTTGCCGGATGTCTCAGCGAAAGATTAGGACCGAAGCTTCTTGAAAAAGTCGAGGGCGTCGATGCCCTTGTCGGTCTGAATCAGCGGGATAATATTGCAAAAATAATCAAAAATATTTTTTCTTACGGACCAAACGGACGCGGCGAAGATTCTTATCCGGGCCAATCATTGCCTCAGGTTAGTGACCGGATACTGGATGACAGATGCAGATTACTTATTACTCCGCGGCACTGGGCGTACCTGCGAATCAGCGAGGGCTGTAATCACCGCTGCTCTTTTTGCACGATACCATCGATAAGAGGTCGCTTTCGAAGCAAGCCGATGGAGCTTGTTATCGCCGAGGCTGAAGAATTGGTTTCCGCCGGAGCTGTCGAATTGAATGTAATCGCGCAGGATGTGACTTTTTACGGACACGATTTGAAAATACAAATAGGCCTGCCCGCTCTTCTTCGAGAATTTGAAAAAATTGACGCTCTGGCATGGCTTCGACTGATGTATCTTTACCCGGCGGGAATTGACAATGAGCTTATCGAAACTATCGCCGGCAGCGAAAAAATCGTCCACTACCTGGATATACCAATACAGCACGTAAACACAAAAATCCTGGAGTCGATGCGCCGCCCCGATACAAAGCACAAGCTCCGGCGACTAATTGAGAACCTGCGCCGTGCTATGCCCGATATTATTCTCCGGACGACACTGATAGTCGGCTTTCCGGGCGAAACCGACCGGCAGTTCGAAGATTTGATGAACTTCGTCAAGTGGGCGCGGTTCGATGCACTGGGCTGCTTCAAGTTCTATCCCGAATCCGGAACACCCGCCGCCGAGTTGCCCGGCCAGATCCCGGACGAAGTAAAACAGCAGCGTCTCGATGAGCTGATGATAGCCCAGCAGAAAATCGCATTTGCCGGAAATAGAGACAGGATGGGCGAGAAGTTCACCTGCCTGGTCGATTCGGTTGATAGTGAAGGTCTCGGCCGGGGACGCTATTACGGCCAAGCCCCAGATATCGACAGCATTTGCATTATAAAGCACTGCCAGGCGGAACCGGGACAGTTCATCGAGGTAAAAGTTATTGGAACACAAGATTATGATTTGCTCGTCGAGCAGATTTAGTATTGAATTTTGTCGCTAAATACGTAAACTTCAGATTATGCTAAGGCATATTCCGAACATTCTGACTATGGGCCGGCTCGTTTTGACCATTGTCTTTCTGGTTATGATTCTGCTGGCCCCGAAGTATTACGCCGATGGAGAAGTGCCGTTTCCCGGTTTTCTCGACGTCGCCTTCATCCTCTTTGTCATCGCCGGCCTGACCGATATCGCCGATGGCATAGCTGCACGCAGGCTTAACGTTACCAGCAAGTTTGGGCGAATGGTCGATCCCCTGGCCGACAAAATCCTCGTCTGCGGGGCATTCATTTGCTTTGCGCTGATCGGTCAGCCAAAGCTTTTCGACTTGGGCCCCGGTGTCTTAACTGTAATTCACTGGTCCGTAGCGGGCATTTTAATCGCGAGAGAGGTTTACGTAACGGTATTGAGGCACATTGCAGAATCCCGCGGCGTCAATTTCGCCGCCACCGTTTCCGGCAAGATAAAAATGTTCCTTCAATCTTTCGCCATCGGCACGGTAATAATCAAAATGGCCCATGTCCAGACCGCCGCCTGGGGATACTGGTTCGCAGCCGTCGTTTTCACACTGATGCTGGTAGTAACGGTCATCTCGGGCATCAGGGCTACCCAGCGGCCGCACGGCTAAAAAGCAACATAATAAGGAAAGAGGCTCATGAAAAACTTGGCATTTTATCAAATAACTATATCGGTAGTTTTCTGCGCGGCCGTCGTTTCGCTGGCCGGCCAGGCAACAGCACAGGATGAATTCCTTCCCCCGATTCCCGATGGGAAAATGTGGAAACTCGCCTGGAGCGACGAATTCGACGGCACTCAAATCGACCAGTCCAAATGGGAGGTGCTCGGCGATTGGAAACGCCGGGACGGATTCTGGGTTAAGGAAGACTCCTATCTCGACGGCAAAGGAAACCTGCTCATCCGCACGAAAAAGGATGGTGACAGGTACACCAGCGGGGCCATGCGCACAAGGGGCAAATTCGAGCACAAGTTCGGTTACTGGGTCTGCCGGAGCAAGTTCCCAACGCAACAAGGCCACTGGCCCGCGTTCTGGATGCACGCCAACACCGTGGGCAAAATCGGAGACGAAGGCAGGGACGGCACGGAAATCGACATTATGGAAAAGCCCTGGCGCGAGGACAAAATCACGCAGAACCTGCACTGGGACGGATACGGCAAAAAACACAAAAGCGCAGGTAGCGGGCAAATTACAATCCCCGGCGTCAGCAAGGGTTTTCATACTTTTGCTTTGCATTGGACTCCCGAACAATATGTTTTCTATGTCGATGGCAAAGAAACCTGGCGAACCAGTGCCGGCGGCGTCTCGCAGGTGCCGCAGTACGCGAAACTCACCGAGGAAATCGGCAAGTGGGGTGGTGACATTACGAAGGCCGACCTTCCCGATTATTTCGTCGTCGATTACGTCCGAGTCTACGACATGGTCGAGCGGGATGCTGCGACGGCACGAAAAGAGCTTATCCGCAAAGCCGTCGAAGTCCGGCCTTCCGCCCGGCAGCTCGTCTGGCAGCAGCTTGAGTTCATCGGCTTTATCCACTTCGGCGTCAATACCTTCACCGGCCGCGAGTGGGGCACCGGCAAAGAGGACCCGAAAATCTTCAATCCCGAAAAGCTCGACACCGACCAGTGGTGCCGGATGATGAAAGCCGCCGGAATGAAACAGGTAATCCTGACGGCCAAACATCACGACGGCTTCTGTCTGTGGCAGACGCGATACACCACGCACTCGGTCGCTTCGAACACCTGGCGGGATGGCAAAGGCGATGTGCTGCGCGAGCTGGTCGATTCCTGCCGTAAATACGGCCTGAAAGTCGGCGTGTATTTGTCGCCCGCAGATTTGTACCAGATTGAAAATCCCGCCGGTCTGTACGGCAACCTCAGCAAATAT
>DQCG01000568.1:6929-12493 GCA_003533825.1 Phycisphaerales bacterium | reverse complement strand
TCTACACAGCAAGCCCTAATTATTATTGTTTCTGCTTGCGAAGGAATAATAAGCGGTAAATCCCGTCCGGTTTTTCTTTGTGGCTTTGTGGCTTTGTGGCTATACTTTACATCTATGAACGTACGCAGTGCGAAAATTTCGGATGCTAAGGCAATTAATGCTCTGATCAGCTCCTATGCGGAGGTGGACAGGATGCTGTTTCGCTCTATGGCGGATATTTATGAGAACCTGCAAACGTTCATCGTGGCCGAGCTGGACTGCAAAATAGTCGGGTGCTGCGCGCTGGAAGTTATCTGGTCGGACCTGGCGGAAATTAAATCACTGGCAATCGATGAAGCGTACAAGGGAAAAGGCATCGGCAAGGAATTGGTAGCCGCCGCGGTCGAGCAAGCGGTCAAACTCGGTGTGCCTAAAGTATTTGCTCTAACGCTTGAGCCGGCGTTTTTTGAGAAATTGGGATTCGCAATAGTGGAAAAAGAGGCGCTGCCGATGAAGGTCTGGAGCGATTGCGCCCGATGCCCAAAGCAGCAAAACTGCGACGAAATTGCAGTAATTAAGAGCGTGCTGCGTACTGCGTGCTCTTAGGGAGTCCGTACGTAATACCGTACTGCGTTTTTGGTAGGATAATATGACTGAACATCATGTATGCCCGGTATGGGTTGGTTATTTGCTCGCAAGTCCTGTTAGAAAACTGTTCGAAAATCCCCGGAAGATGCTCGGGCCGTATGTACGTGAAGGAATGACGGTTGCGGATATCGGTTGCGCGATGGGCTTTTTCAGCCTGCCCCTTGCGGAGATGGTCGGGCCTAACGGTAAGGTTATATGTGTGGATGTCCAGGAAAAGATGGTCAGGTCGCTGGAAAAACGCGCACGAAAAGCAGGCTTATCCGGCCGGATTAAAACTGTTATATGCCATGGTGATTCTCTTGGCCTGGACGAAGTGGAAGAAAATTTCGATTTCGTTCTCGCATCCGCCGTCGTACATGAAGTTCCCGATGTTGCTGGATTTTTCTCAAAAATAGAAAAGGTGATGAAGCCGGCCGGCAGACTGCTGGTTGCCGAGCCGAAAGGACATGTATCGGAAGAGGATTTTAAAACGACCGTTTCGGTCACGGAGCAAAACGGTTTTATCGTAACCGAAAGGCCCCGGATAAAACGCAGCCGGCTTGTACTTTTGCAAAAGAGATCTTAAGAACAACGCAATACGCACGACGAATTAACCTACCTGTCGGCGCTGGAAGACGGCTACTGCTAATGCGAGGATAGCACCGGTGTAGCACAAGGCGTATGAAGCTCCTATAAGAAGGTATTTGACCGGGACTTTATTACCTTTCGTGGTTCGGATACCGACGAGAAAAAACGGTTTTATGGAATTTTCCGCGCCGAATTACCCACTTGATGCAGACTTATCATAGTAGAGACATGAAAGAAGAAACTATGCAATCTTGATTTTCTGTAGACTACGACGAATAGCTTAATTGTGTTATTAGCAGAGCAAGAACTATAACGATATTTTTTTTGAACTGGTTAGGCAAAAATTCATTCGTACGGTTTTCAATAATAGAAACGATCACTCTTTGGTAAAGGGCCTTTGTGATAGAAGATATGTTATATTAAGAGCGTTCATCGTAGAAGTGTGATGAGTTCTGCGTTATCGGAGAGACAATATGGCTAAACATCATGTATTTCCGATGTGGCTTGGTTATCTGCATTTAAACCCCCTTAGAAAACTGACGCATAATCCCGATAAGATTCTCGGACCATATGTAAACGAGGCAATGACGGTTGCGGACATCGGCTGTGCGATGGGTTTATTCAGTCTGCCCCTTGCGAAGATGGTCGGTGCGAACGGCAAAGTTATATGTGTGGATATCGAGGAGAATATGATCCGGTCGCTCGAAAAACGTGTGCAGAAAGCAGGACTGTCCGGTCGGATTCAATCTATCATATGTAATGACGGTTCTCTTTGTCTGGACGATTTCAAAGGAAAAATCGATTTTGCCCTTGCCATAGGCGTCGAGCATGAGATTCAAGGTTCATCTAAATTTTTCTCGGAACTAAACCAAGCAATGAAGCCAGCCGGCAGGTTGTTAGTAGCGGCACCAAAATGGTTTGTATCGGAGACGGATTTCGAGAGGACCGTTTCGGTTGCAAAGCACAATGGTTTTGAAGTAACGGACAGACCACAGATGAAAGGCTGCATGACTGTGCTGTTACAGAAATGCTCTAATAAAAAAGAAAGTGAAAAATAAGTAACCGCTCCGCATAACTGTTTCAATAGATTCCTCGACTGTGCTCGGAATGACAAGTCAGGTTTTGTTAGAATGTCTCAAGAAGCCCTGACAAGACCGAATCAGCCGACCTGGCGTCGCTGGAAGATGGCTACGGCCAATGCAAGGATGGCTCCCGTGTAGCACAGGGCGTAGGAAGCTCCGACCAGAAGATATTTCACAGGGACATCGTTACCTTCGTAAATTGCGTCGCTTATCCAGAAAATTTGCAGGTTCGGCACAAGAAATCTGCCTATTTTAGCCCATAAATGCGAATCGGCGAACCTTCCGAACGCGTAATCACTGACAAGACCCAGCAGGAAAATCCCGATACAGGCCGAGAGCGTCACCACAATATTGAATCTGGCCGAAAGCGCCACGGCCATGGCCACGATTATCAAAGCAGCCAGCAGCAACAAAATCGAGCCGTAGATATCGACCGCATTCATGCCGTTCTCCTGCGGCTTAAATTGCCAGTTTCGGTCGATAAAAGTCAGGAAAACGATGCCGAATGTAGCGAATATGCCGGTTAAAACCATTGCCGTCGAAGAAAATTTCCAATCGTAAATATAATTGAAAAAAGCACTTAGTAGAAGCGTGCCGCCAACGATAACTGCTGCTGTGCCAAGGACCGTCCAGTCATGCGTATCGTTTACCGTCTCAAGGACACCATGCCTGATCGCCATCAGCAGGGCGACCGTGCATATATAATGCGCCAGAACCACCGAGGCGGCCACACCGAGGAACTTTGCGATGATGAATATCGGACGCTGGACAGGCTTACTCAGAACGGTCGTGATGGTTTTATTTTCCATCTCCTGTGCCACGGCTCCGGAAGCTGAAAAAATTGCTATGAACAAGCTGGTCAAAAACAACGTAGATAAGCCTATCTCGCGTAAGAGCTTGTTGTCGTCGCTCATTGTATACATCGTGAGAGACGGACTTATAAAAAACAATAACAATGCTGCAATAATAATGATGGAGTAAATGGGTTGTCTCAGGGTTTCTATGAAAGTATTTTTTGCAATAGTAAATAGCTTATTCATCTTTCAGATCCGACTCCCGGCAATCATGCTCGAAAAATAAGGGCTTAATTTTTTTCAATTGTCCCTGTACTAAAATAACGTTTGTTGCTATATTACGCAACTTATAACTTTTGAATCATAGGATTAGACATACATTGAATAACTACTATGTTTGTGATTTTTTGTTCAAACTGGAATACCGGGATATAAAATGACAGTATCATCCAAACGCCCCGTACATGTAGCCTTGGTATCATTGATTCTGAGTATCATCTTTTTCGGCATTGCCTTTTTCCTGGGTCGATGGAGCGGTTTTTTGGCGGTCTCAGCGGTTAGCTGGCTGATCCTTTCAGTCGCCTTTACCTGGTTCGTCTTATGTTTGCAGTTCTATCAGCGATCCCTTGCCGAGCAGGAAAAGCTCGATACCGGGCAGTTGGTCCGGGACGAGAGAACTTCTGCAATCTTCCAAGCCGGGAGTGAACGCGCCACCTTATTGTCCGCAGCCCAGCGCCGGCTTGAAATCTTTGAAAAATGGTTCATTCCCATATTCGCAGCACTGATCGCCATCTTCCAAATAGGTATCGGCCTGTATTTATTCAAAGGCTATGCTCCCGGGGTCGTAGCAGAGTTGAAGCAGCCCCTGCTTTGCGGGATATGCCTGACAGCAATTGCGTTCATGAGCTTCCTGATATCGCGTTACGCGACCGGCATGTCGGGCCAGATCGAGTGGAAGCCGCTCAGGGCCGGCGGCAGCTCCCTGCTCGGAGTCGCGGTCGTGTGCTTTATCCTGGCAGTGCTTCTTGCGATAGTCTACCTCTTCAACAAGCTCTGGCCGGTTAACGTCATGGCACTGGTTATCCCCGGCCTTCTCGTAGTCCTTGGCGTGGAAACCATGGTGAACCTCGTTCTGGACATTTATCGCCCGAGACTGAAGGGCCGATACAGCAGAAGCGCTTTCGACAGCAGACTATTGGGGGCAATCAATGAGCCCGGCGGAATTCTCCGCAGCGTCGCAGATGCCATTGACTATCAGTTTGGCTTTAAGGTATCCCAAACGTGGTTTTATAAACTGCTCGAACAGGCGATCGTGCCGTTAATTCTCTTTGGTGCCGTAACGCTGTATCTATTTAGCTGTGTCGTTGTAGTCGAGCCTGACGAACAGGCAATCATAGAGCATTTCGGCAATCCCGAAAACGCGGCAGGCGAAGTCAGAATTCTCGAGCCGGGATTGGCCTTCAAATGGCCCTGGCCGATCGATATTGCCTATAAATACCCCACGAGAAAGATCTCGGAAATCAGCATCGGCTTTATTCCCAAGGTCGATCCGAAAACGGGTGAGGTGGAGCGCAAGCCTCTGTTATGGGGTGAGCAGCACTATGAGGAAGAATACCGTTTGATGGTAGCCAGCGAACAAAGCGGTACGGAATCACTGGTCGGAACTGTACCGGTAAGTCTTGTCATTGCCGCCGTGCCTGTTCAATACAGAATAAAGGATTTGTATCTTTTTATCTACAATCACAACGAGCCGGAGAAACTGCTCAAATCCATTTGCTATCGTGAGCTAACAAAGTTTGCGGCGAGCGCAAAAATAGAAACCGATGAACAAAATGGCAGCAAGGACAGCTTGCTTGGAACCGGACGGGCCGGTGCCAGCAGGATACTCACCGAAAGAATTCAGAAAGCCGTTAACGAGCAGGGTCTGGGCGTCGAGATTGTGTTCGTCGGATTGCAGGGTATTCACCCTCCGCCGGAAGTTGCAGCGGACTATCAAAAGGTGATTGGCGCCGTTCAAAAAAAGCAAGCGCTTATTCTTAACGCTCAGGCCGAGCGAAACAAGACCCTGGGTCCCATCGTCGGTTCCGTAGAAAAGACCGAGAAGCTGTACGAGCTTTGGTTGAAATACCAGCAGGCCGAAGATACAGACTCAGCGGAAGACATAGAGAAGATTGTTAAGCAGGTGGATCTCGCCTTCGAAGAGGCTAAGGGTGACATATTCAAAACATTGAGAGAATCACAGAGTTACGCCTTCAAAAAGGAAATCCTTGCCAAGGCAACCGGTGATCGCTTCACCGAGCAGCTTAAAGCCTACAGGGCCGCCCCGGACATTTATATCCACGAGCAGAGATCAGCAATGCTCGAAAATACGCTCGATGACATACGAAAATACATCGTCGTAGCCGACCAGAACGATACACAGATTACAATTATCGACCTCCAGGAAACCAGTACGCTCAGTATATACGATACGGGCGTCATTGAGGAGAGCAGC
>DQCG01000568.1:0-6856 GCA_003533825.1 Phycisphaerales bacterium | reverse complement strand
ACGGAATCCTGCCTGAAAACAACATTCGGTAAAGCTACTATCGAAGACGAGATTACCAGGCCGGGCTGGTACTTCAAATGGCCCTTCCCAATCCAGCAAATTCACAGATTTGACTCCCGCATGCGGACTTACGAGGTTGAAAGCGAAGAGACAACCACTGCGGGAGGCGATCCGATTATTGTCAGCACGTATGTGGTCTGGAAAATTGCCAGGCCGTTGGAATTTTTCAATGCCACCAAAACGGTAAAAAGAGCTCAAAGTGAGTTGTTACACAGCCGGATCCGCAACACTCAGAACAATGTGATTGGCCGCCACTATTTTTCCGAATTCGTAAACAGCGACCAGTCAAAAATAGCGTTTGAAGAAATCCAAAAGGAAACGCTCAAAACTCTGCAACAAGACATCGAAGATACAAAATGTGGAATTGAAATTACAGCGCTTGGTATCAAGCAGCTTAAAGTCAGCGAGGAGGTCAGCAAAGAGGTCTTTGATCGCATGCGGGCTGAACGCAACCGTAGGGCTGAAGTAATCACTTCACAGGGAATGGGTGAAGCCATCAAAATAAGGACGGATGCCAAATCGAAAGCGGAAGAACTCATCACCGCCGCCGAAGCAAGAGCGACGGCCATTCGAGGCATAGGGGACGCGGAAGCTGCAAAACATTATAAAAAGCTCGAAGCCGATCCCGAGCTTGCAATGTTACTGCGGGATATTGGAGCACTTCAGAAAATATTGGAGAAAAGAGCTACTTTTGTCACGCCAACCGATGTGAGGCCTTTTGATCTGTTAAAAGGTTTGCCCGAACTCAAACCCGCCAAACCAGACGAGCCGGAAAAGTAACTTTAAATAATCAAAATTATGAAAGAACAAAAAGAAGATAACAAGGACGTGCGTGTTCCGGATACGGCAAAGCCGACGGTACATGAGCTTGACGCCGCCGGCAGAAGCCTGTCTGAGGCGCTTCAGGTCAGTTTCATTATCCTGAAAGTGATAATGATTGTGCTCGTGCTCGCTTTTCTGGCTTCCGGATTCAAGGCAGTCGATTCCAACGAGCAGGCGCTTGTCCTGCGATTCGGTAAGATTCGCGGTGTGGGCGAAAAGAGACTTCTCGGTCCCGGGTTGCACTGGATATTACCCTATCCAATTGACGAAATTATAAAGATTCCCGTAGAAACCCAGGTGAATTTACCCATCGACTCATTTTGGTATTTTCAGACACAACAAGAAATACTTTCCGGGCAAATGCGTCCGGTTCGTCCCGACCAGCCCTTAAAACCTTTGCAAGACGGCTATTGCATAACCCGAGGCGAGAAGCAGGACGAGGTAATCGGGGATTTTGCCGGTAGCGATTACAGTATTGTACATTCCAAGTGGCAGCTAACTTATCAGATTGACGATCCTGAAAGGTTCTTTATAAATGTTTATATCGAAGATGTAAAACCCGGTGATATTTACTTCGACGTGATTACAGGAAGCGTCGAGCCGTTACTAAGAAATACATTTGAAGATGCTGTCGTGACCGCATTGGTAAATTATACAATTGATGAGGCAATTTCCAGCCAGGACAGAATCCCGAAACATATCAAAAGGCTGCTGCAGGAGAAGTTAGACAAAATAGAAAGCGGCATTAAGGTTGTGTCGGTCCAGTTGACTAACAGCGAATGTCCCCGACAAGTCAAAAAAGCGTTTGAGGCTTCTACCACAGCAAGCCAGGAAAGCGAAACTGAGATCACAAACGCAAGAACTTATGCTGCAAACACCCTTAACGAGGCCTCCGGTCCTGTTGCCGAGAAGCTGTATGCCGCTCTTCATGACGAATCCATCGACGAACAGACCAGAGAGCTGCTTTGGCCGCAGTTGGCCGGTACGGCCCGGGAGAAAATCGCCGATGCGCGAACCTATAGAACAGAGGTTGTGGAGCGTGCCAGAGCTAATGCCAATTATCTTGAAAGTATACTTCCCGAATACAGGCAGCGACCCGAGCTTGTGCTTCAAAAAATCTACCTGGATGCCATAGAGCAAATCCTTGGGAACAATGCGGATGAGAAATTCGTGGTTCAGACTACCAAGGGTTCAAAAGGGACACAGATTAGAGTGCTCCTGAACAGAGATCCGAAATTAAAGTCGAAAAGGAGCAACGAGCAGGCAGAACAGCAAAACCAGCAAACAGTTAATCGCTGAGCCTCATAAGCAAGAGCATACGAGGAACAAGAGACGAAATTATGGCCCATGAACACCTACATTTTAAGGATGACATTGCCGTCGAACATACGCACGGCAAGCAGATTCGCGTCAGTATGGCCCTGCTTGGAACCATGGCCGGCGGAGTACTGCTGATTAACAGCGGGATCGCAAAGTACATTTACGGAAGCGGCAGTTTCAACACCGTGTTCCTGGCAATGGCCGGCGCAATCCTGCTCGGTACCCCGATCGTCCTGAACGCCATCAAGAGCCTTATACAAAGAGAAGCTCATATGGATGAGCTGGTGGCCCTGGCCATCATCGCGGCCTTTTCGACAGGCAAATATCTCGAAGCCGGTGTCGTTGCTGGATTCATGCTTCTGAGCGAGCTGATTGAGACCAGAACCGCACTTGGCGCCCGCGCTTCGATCGAGTCACTGATAAAGCTTACACCCACAAAGGCGAATCTGATCGACAGCAACGGCAATGAAACGGAGGTGAAGGTAAAAGGCCTCAAACCGGGCGATTGTGTCCGCGTCCGTCCCGGCGACAACATACCGGCTGACGGCGAAGTTGCCAAAGGCATAAGCTCGATCAACGAGGCAACGATTACGGGTGAATCGCTGCCTGTTGACAAAGTGCCCGGGATGCAGGTCTTTGCCGGGACGAATAACCTTACAGGCATGCTGGATATTACCGTGACCAAGGCCGGCAAAGATACGACGCTCGGCAAGGTCCAGTCCCTGATCATGCAGGCTGAGCAGACGAAAATACCGATCATGCGGATAATCGACCGCTACGTCAAATGGTACACGCCGACGATCCTGATGATAGCCGGAATAGTCTTGTTTTTCACCCGCGACATGGACAGGGCAATCACGATACTTGTCATTTCCTGTCCGTGCGCACTGATCCTGGCGACGCCGACCGCTATGGTAGCGGCGATTTCGGCATCCGCCCGGCTCGGCATACTTATAAAGAACGTCGCCGATCTTGAGATTGCAGGCAAGATGACGTCGATGGTCTTTGATAAAACAGGAACCGTCACCACCGGCCGGTTATATGTTACCAAACTGACACCCGCCGAAGGCGTCGAACCGGCTGAGCTGCTGGCCAAGGCCGCCTCGGCAGAGCAGATGAGCAAGCACCCGGCAGCAAGAGCATTGCACGAGGTCGCCAAAGAGGCAAATCTTTCCCTGCCGGCGACGCATAATTTCGAGGAGACGCCGGGCAAAGGAGTCACGGCAACAGTCAATTCAGCAAGAATCATGGTCGGCAGAGATACCTTCCTCAAAGAAAACAAAATAGATATCAGCAATATCTCCGACCCGGCTCTGCACGAAGAACAGGGCTTCAGCACACTTTATGTGGCGAAGGATTCGAAGTGCATCGGCTGGATCGGTTTGCAGGACAAGACCAGGCCGGAAGCCCAGCGCGCCGTCAAGGAATTGTTTGATATCGGCATAAAGAGAGTCACAATGCTGACAGGCGACCGCAGTGAGGTGGCCAGCAGGGTCGCCGCCGAGCTGGCTTGCACTGATTTCAAAGCACACTGTTTGCCCCAGGACAAACTGGCGATTGTCGAGCAGATCAAAAAGGATGGTCATACGGTTGTGGTCGTCGGTGACGGCATAAACGATGCGCCGGCCCTTGCGGCAGGGGACCTGGGCATCGCTATGGGCGCCGCCGGAAGCGACGTGGCCATAAATTCCGCCTCTATTGCCCTGATGAGCGACGACTTGACACGGCTGCCCTTCCTCGTTCGGCTTTCGAAAAAAACCAGTAGAGTAATTTATCAAAATCTTGGATTTGGAATCATCTTTATTGTTCTTGGTATTGCCGCAGGAGCAGCGAAGTTGCTGCCCGCGGCTTACGCCGCGGTTCTGCACTTTGTAGGTTCGTTGGTTGTCATTTTCAATAGTGCCCGGCTTGTTCGCTATGGAGAGGAGCTCGACCACGGACCTCAAGTCTAAAGCGGCATTCATCGAGCGAAATACAAGACACGCTTGAGGAGATACGAGACACGAAACAATGGAATACGCTATTGAAACTTTCTCTTTGACCAAGATTTTTTCCGACTGGTGGGGTCGGACGAAAGTCTACGCCGTCGATAATCTGGATTTGCAGGTTCGACCCAACGAAGTGTTCGGACTTTTAGGCCCAAACGGCTCCGGCAAAACCACAACTCTGAAAATGCTGCTGGGCCTGCTTCACCCCACAAAAGGCAAAGCCCTGCTTCTGGGCGGTGACGGCACCGATCCGAAGATCAACTGCAGAATCGGTTTTTTACCCGAGGAGTCCTACCTGTACAGATATCTGAACGCCCGCGAAACCCTGGATTTCTACGGTAGATTATTCGGCCTGCCGTCCAAAGTGCGCAAGATGCGTATCGAGGCACTACTCGATATGGTCGGGCTCAAAGCCGTCGCAAACAGGGCCGTTGGGACGTTTTCGAAAGGCATGGCACGCCGAATCGGCCTGGCGCAGGCACTGATTAACGATCCCGATTTGCTGATACTGGATGAACCGACAACGGGACTCGATCCGATCGGGACAAGGCAAATCAAGGATTTAGTCCTGAAGCTTGCAGAACGTGGCAAGACAATTCTGCTGTGCAGCCACCTGCTCGCGGACGTCGAGGATGTATGCGATAGAATCGCAATACTGTACGGCGGAAAAATACAAACCCAGGGCCATGTCAGAGAGCTTTTACAGCAGACAAACAAAAGGCAAATCACCACCGATGCCATCAGTGATACGG
Source organism: Phycisphaerales bacterium (assembly GCA_003533825.1). Lineage (GTDB taxonomy): Bacteria > Planctomycetota > Phycisphaerae > Sedimentisphaerales > Anaerobacaceae > JAFGPJ01. The sequence continues at coordinate 1,914 of DQCG01000568.1, read as the reverse complement.
CTGTCGAGAAGATCAAGCAACTCGTTCGCGAAGAAGATGCCGATTGTGAGGTCACTTCTCCGATGGACAAACTCGAAACATTTTTTATCAGGACGGTCACCGCCGCCCAACAACAGGCCCAGCCAACGAGCGGGGCGGTAAGTACGACTAAAATCGGTGATTTTCTTACACAGCAGAAGGCCGTGGAAAGCATACTCGACAAACTTGTTTCGGCACCGATAGCAAAACAGGGATCCGTGGAAACTCCAAAACTGGAGAAAGTCGCCGCCGTCGAAAGCCCCGGACCCAAAGCCGATGAACAGTTGCTGAGCAAATTGACCCGTTCGGCCGAGCCGTCCGAATTCAAAGCTGTTACCAAAAAAGAAAAAGTTGAAACCGAACCGGTCGAATCCCAAACTCGCCGGCAGGAGCAAGTCAGAGAGAACATTTTAGACAGGCTCACCGACGGATCAGGCACAAAAAGCCAGGACAAGGACAAGACTGAAAAACCGCAGGCAGGAGATTCCGGCGATGCATAGTATCCGGGCTGTCGCCATAAATACTATAAAGCAGGCTTTGCGGATTAAAGTAGCTGTTGTCTTTACAATCCTTCTGCTTGTCCTGCTGCCGGCTCTTGGATTTACCACAACGGGCGACGAGACATTGAAGGGCAGGCTTCAGACCTTTGTAAGCTACGCTCTTTCACTGACAAGTTTTTTGCTCTGCCTGCTGACGATCATCGTATCGATCTATACGATTACAAGTGACATCGAACAGAAACAAATATACACCGTTATTACCAAGCCGATTCGCCGTTTTCAGATACTTACAGGAAAACTGCTCGGCGTAATAGTGCTGGATGTGATTCTGCTTTGTCTGTTTTCAGCTATAATTTACACGATTACTATTTACATGCCGAAATTTATTAAGGTGTCGGAGTCCGAGCTTATCGAGGCGGACAATGAGTTCTTTACGGCCAGGGCGTCTTTAACCGTTCCCGAAGTCGACGTTACCAAGGAGGTCGCAAAAAGATATACTGAGCTTGACAGAAGGGGCGAATTACCCGCCAATGTACCTCGAGAAGAAATCATCGCCCAGCTTACCCAGCAGGCACAACTCGCCAAACGTGCCGCGGGCGCCGGCCAGGTTTTGCTATGGGAATTCAATAACGTCGAGCCCCTTGCAGAAAGCATGTTTATAAGGTTCAAATACGATGTTTCAGCTAATCCGCCCGATTCGCAGGTATGGGGCAAATGGTTCGTAGGTGACTACCAGTTCTTCAAATACGGCACTCAAAGCAAAACTCCGATTTATGACGAAATGCACAAGCACTCCGTACGGAATTTTCACGAAATAGAAATTCCCGCCGAAGTCGTGCCGGAACATGGTCACCTGGCCGTTGCATTTATGAACGTCCCTTCTCTGAACAGCGTGGGGATTATCTTCCCGCCGGACGGACTGGAGGTGCTTTATAAGGCCGACTCGTTCACCGGTAATTTCGTTAGAACCGTCTTTTTGGTCTTATTCCGTCTGATTTTCCTGGCTTGTTTAGGGATATTAGCCGCGTCTTTCCTCTCGTTCCCGGTGGCGATATTGTTCTGTTTTGTGATCTTCTTTACAGCAAGTTTCAGCGGTTTTGTTCTCGATTCTTTCAGCTTCCTGAGTGAAAACGTTGGGGCAGTCTATTCTTACACAATTAAGTGGTTAATCCAGCTTATGCCGCAGTTTGATAAATTCAATCCTTCGAAATTCCTGGTTTCCGCGAAATTGTTAAGCTGGACAGATGTGGTCAAAGTTGCAATTTATCCTCTGTGGTGGGGATTCGAAGGAGATATGATTTTTGTTAAGGCGGCCTTATTATTTCTTCTTGCCTTACTGATTTTTAGTTTTCGGGAAATTGCACGAATTACCGTTTAGTTCGCTGCTTATGGATTC
>DQCG01000635.1:1753-7762 GCA_003533825.1 Phycisphaerales bacterium | reverse complement strand
ATGCTGACCGGCCAACTTCCATTCGACGGCGAGACGGCAACAGACACACTGGCTCACATTATCGAACACCAGCCCGACTGGGAAGCTCTGCCAAAGGATACCCCTGAAAATATCAGAGTTCTACTCCGTAGTTGTTTAGAGAAGAATCCCGACCAGCGGCTTGGAGACATCACAGAGGCAGCACTTGAAATCAGAGAAACGCTGAGCAAGCCTGCGATTACAACGCTTACGAAGTTACGAAGAATGATAAAGATTATTGGTGTGGTGGCTATTAGCGTTATTCTATCTGGTGTCGCGTTGAAGTATATTTCTCAAAAGGAGGTTCGACCTTCTTCAAAGCAGGCTTATTACCTGCGCGGCAACGAGTATTTCTATCGAGGTTATATGGAAGACGACTTAAAGAATGCTATCCGATTATATAATAGTGCGATTGAGCTGGATCCTAATTTTGCGCTGGCCTACACCCAGCTCGCAAGGGCCTATTCCAGGATATATTGGTTCCGTTATGACCGGAGCGAAGATCAGATTGCCAGGACAAAGCAAGCAGTTGATAAAGCGTTTGAGCTGGATCCTGACCTGCCCGAAGCACATCTGGCTCTTGGGCAGTATTACTACCATTGTCATCTCGATTATGACCGTGCCTTAGAACAGTTCGATATTGCCCGAAAAGGCCGGCCTGATGATGGCGAGCCGCTGAGCATGATATGTTTTGTTAAAAGGCAGCAGGGTAAATGCGAGGAGGCATTAGACAATATTGAGGAAGCCTACAATCTTAATCCGCTCTCTAACTCTATAGCTTCGGAGGCCGGGACAACTTGTTTTCACCTGCATAAGTATCAGAAGGCGGAATATTACTATACGAGGGCCATCTTGCTGGCACCTGATATGTACAATCACTATTTCTTCAAAGCCAAGCTGTACCTGAGCTGGGAAGGCAACACTAAAAAGGCACGGGAAGTCCTCGAAGAAGCCATACAGAATGCTAGGGGAGCAGAATATCCTTTTATTATCAACTTGCTGGTCAATATTGAGATTTACGATGAGCATTATCAGGAAGCATTATCTCTGCTGTCTTCATGGCCGTCAGAATCTTTCGATGCGCATTTCTTCTTTATTCCCAAGGAACTGTTATATGCCCAGATCAACGGACTTATGGGAAATCGCCAGATCGAGCAGTCCTATTATGAGTCCGCTCGGAGAATCCTCGTAGCTAAAATCGCTGAACACCCGGAGGATCCGAGGCTCCATAGTTCTCTCGGTATCGCTTATGCAGGTCTCGGTCTGAAAGAAGAAGCAATAGCAGAAGGATTACAGGGTCGCCTGTTGGATCTGGCTCGTATATACTGCATGGTCGGAGATTATGGCCTTGCTATATACAAACTTGAAGATCTGCTGGATATTCCCGGAGAATTATCCATTCCCTGGATCAATCTCGATCCGGCCTGGGATCCCTTACGCGACCACCCCCGTTTCAAGAAGCTTATAGAGCAAGGCAATAATTGAAAAGCCCGATTCAATCAACTCAGTTTAAGGTATCCATGTTGTACCAATACGCCTGAATATATACACGGAGCCGGAATTGCCGCCGTTATCATCATCGTAAGGTGCACCAATAACGGCATAGCTGCTGTCGATAGCGACCCATTGGCCAAAGTAGTCGTCCTGGTCCCCATCCGGGGCGGTAAGCTTGGCCTGCTGGGCCCAGCTTTGACCTTCACGCTTGAATATATACGCAGATCCGGAATCCTCTCCCATGTCGGCATCGAGATTTGCCGCTGCTACAGCGTAGTTACCATCGATTGAGACCGAGTTTCCGAAGTGGTCGCCGGCGGCTCCATCCGGTACAACCAGTTTGTCCTGCTGTATCCAATCGTTACCTGATCTTTCAAATATATACGCAGCCCCGGAATCTTCTCCCATATCATCGGCCCCGATGGCTCCAATTACGGCCGAATTGCCTTCGAGGCAAACCGATCCCCCGAACTCATCCCCGGCATCCCCATCTCCGGCAACAAGTTTGGCCTGCTGGACCCAGCTCGAACCGCTGCGCCTGAATACATAAACAGAGCCCCTGTTGGTACCACTGTCATCATCAAGCGCCGCTCCCACGATGGCATAATTACCGCTGATCGACACGGCGTAGCCAAACCAATCGTCCTTTGCTCCGTCCGAGGCCGTCAGCTTAGCCTCCTGGATCCAGCCCGTGACTTCCTTCCTGAATATATATGCCGAGCCGGAGCTGGTTCCGTTGTCATCGTCCCAATATGACCCGACAATTGCATAGTCACGGCTGATTGACACTGCACAGCCGAAGCGGTCGCCCACTCTTCCATCCGACGGAACCAGCATGGCCTGCTGTATCCATCCGGCATTAGTACGCTCGAAAATATACGCCGCACCGGACCATGGTCCATTGTAGTCATTACGATCCGCTCCGACGATGGCATTGTCCCCGCTGATCGAAACGCTGCACCCGAACTGGTCCCCCGCCGCCGGAGACGAGGCAGTTAGTTTGGCCTGCTGTATCCAATCGGCAGCGCTGCGCTCGAATATGTATGCCGAGCCGCGATCGTCGTTATCATGAAGAGCCCCGGTAATTACGTATTTGCCGCTGATCGAGACCCTCCTGCCGAACCAGTCGCCATAATCACCGTCGTCCGCAATCAGCTTTACCGGGTAGGCAATATTGTCGTCGCCGTCATCATCGTCATCGTCATCATCAGTAACTTCAATCTTAATATCATCTACGAACCAGTCATCATACCGCTGGGAAGCATGTAAAGATCCTTTATTGCTGATCCGGAAGCTAAAACCTTCGTGAAGCGCCTCGGGAGGCAGCGGAATAATAACCATCTCATAATAATCCATGTCCGGACCGTCGCCGGGCTGGCGATCCAGCTCCACCCAGCTATCGCCGTCAAAGTATTCTATTGTCAGGTCCTCTCCCTGTTCTGGGGAATTGCCGGATCCTGTTCGCTGGTAATAATAAGTCAACGTCGCGTCTGCATAGGATGACAGGTCCATCACTATCGACTCGATTAAGTCGCCGCCTGATGGATGGCCGTTCAACCGCAGAGAATATTCAGGGGAAGGCTCGTTGATACCCATATCGTCGACTTTAACGCTACTGACTAACATCCATTTTTTAGGCTCGATCTTCAGCGATGGAAATGTGTCTTCGAATAATATCTGAGAAACTTCGTCAATGGAAAAGTAATCGTCGCTTTCATCGAAAAAGGCTGGATTCGACGCCGATGTTATCTTTATCATGTAATCGGAATCGATGGCCTGATCCAATGGAACAGTCCAGTCGTAGGACCCATCATTAGCAGTGGAGCCGGTTATCTTCAGATTTAACACTCCGCCCTTGTACAATTCGATCCTGACATCGGAACCGACGTCACCGGCCGAATCCCAGGTTATTTCGTGCAATACCCCTTGCTGCCGGCTCTCGCCGCCGTTCGGAGATGTGACAGTGATGCGCGGCTGTTCGGCGACGGAAAAGTCATTGTCACTGTAATCATAATACGAGGAATTCGTTGTTGATGTAACCTTTATCCTGTAATCGGAACCAATGGTCTGGTCCGATGGGATAGACCAAACGTAGGACCCATCGTTGGAAGTGGAGCCGGTTATCTTCAGATTTAGCGTTCCATCTTTGTACAAATCAATTCTAACATTAGAACCGGCATCGCCTGCCGAAATCCAGGTGATATTGCGGGCTGTCCCGCGCAGCCAGCTCTCGCCGCCATTCGGAGAAGTGACGGTAATCGAAGGCGGGGGCGGAGGCGGGCTTCCGTTGGAAGCGCTGAAGTTCTGATTCTCCATATCCGATACCACGCTTGAGTAATATCTTGAGGAAGGATCGAAAGTATATCCGCTCTTAAAAGCTTCGACGTTGCCCGAGAAACCGTCCGGTACTGGTAAATTGTAATATCCCGAGTAATCCGTTATATCCAATCCCAGATATCCTGTAAAGTCGCCTATGCCGACGGCCGTAACCGTCACACCGGAAACGCCGGTAGCTCCGTAAGTTACATAACCGGAGATTTCATATCCGTTGGGAAACTGGCCCTGCGCCAGGATTGGAATTATTAGAACCATGGCCGCAGTTAGAAACAGCGTCTTTACATTAATCCATCCAGTTGACATTTCAATTCCGTCGGAAACCTGTGACTTTTTCTTTGACATGGTCAGCTCCTCTCAATACTTCAGCAAAAAGCCAAATACCCTCGACTTTGTTTATCCAATATTCCCGTTAAGCGCTTGCACATAACGCTCTCCTGAATTCATAATAAAACAATCGCTTTCGATTTGCAAGAATTCCATGTTTTTATTTGTCAACATTACTCTTGTCGCCCGGCACCCCGCAGCCGTATTCGAGAATTCTCTTGATTGCCGCCGCCGAAAAGTATATAAAATATGTGGAAGATATCACTATACACAAGCTGCCGGAGCCGTTATGAGCAGGAGAACCGGATTTACGTTGATAGAGCTTCTGGTGGTAATCGCCATCATCGCTATATTAATGGCCGTGCTGATTCCGGCCATGAACAATGCAAGGGAGCAGGGCAAGCGGGCGGTCTGCCTCAATAATCTCAAGGGCCTCGTCATGGCCTGGATTATGTATACCGACGATAACGACGGCCGGCTGGTCCGGGGCATCGCCGGAGACGATGGATGGGTAAAGCTGCTGGGGACGCTCCCGAACGAACTGCCCGTCGAAGAGCAGCTTGAAGGCATAGAAGGCGGCCTGCTGTTCGAATACGCCAAACTGGCCAAGCTGTACCGCTGCCCGGTCGCCGGGCGAAACGAAATGCGAACGTACAGTTGCACTCATTCCATGAACGGAGCAAAATTTACCGGCAGCGGCGAAGTATATACGAAACTGCCGGAGATCACCAGGCCCGGCGAAAGAATGGTTTTTCTCGACGATTACGGCGAGGACTGGGACGCCTGCTGGGCCGTCTGGCATTCACAGCCGACGTGGTGGAATCCTATACCAATGCGACATCACAAGGGAACCACACTGGCCTTCGCCGAGGGCCATTGCGAAGCGTGGGGCTGGAGGGACCAGCGAACGATAGACTACGGCAACGAACCCTGGGCAATCTCCGAAGCCGGCGCCGGAATAGAGAAAAATCAGCCGGGAAATCTCGACCTGATGAAGCTCCAGAAAGCAGCGTGGGGAAATTTAGGATACGATCCCTAAGCGGGTATTTGAGAAGCGAACGTTGTCATTCTGAACGTAGCGGTTTTAGTGGATTCCCGCTTTCGCGGGAATGACAAATTGTGCTATGTTATTATCATTGAATGATTTGCTGTAGCATTCAACTCAAAAATCGGTCAGTTTTAATTGGCACGTTTTTCCCAGGAATATTCCACAGAACCTTTGCGAAATGCCGGCGTATATGAACATAGGAAAACTGTAATTCCTTATGGATTGTTTTCCTATGGTAGGAGGCAGATAGTGTATCGAAAATACACTATCGCGTGAGCCCCTGCTTTAACCATTTCCTCTCCTCCACAAAGCAGGGGTTTTATTGAATCACTAAGATAAGCTCGATAAGGGCAAATGCCGTGCGCTTTCTAATTTTTACTCTACCCACGAGCCATCCTTTTCACGCTCGCCATATCACATTTTGTCAAGATTATCAACCACTTCGAAATCTGAATCCATGGAAAATGCAGATGTAATATGGGACTGAGACGAAATAGGAACGCCCGTGCTCGACTTAAAAAAGTGCGTTTTCTTTAGAATATCGAGCTTATACAGAATATGCACTTCCGGCCGGCCGATATAAGAAATGCGGGATACGGCGGGAAATACAATTTCAGCGGACCGGTTGTTATGTCTAAAAAAATAAAGACAATATTCAACTATTTCATACTCATTCTGCTCGGCGCAGCATTGATAGCATGCGGCAAATACATTCATTCCAAAAATTCCGCCCGGCAGCAGGATGACCATGCCAAAAAACTCGCCGCGGTGAGAGCCGACCTTAACAG
>DQCG01000635.1:0-1666 GCA_003533825.1 Phycisphaerales bacterium | reverse complement strand
CCATGGACCAAAAAAACCTCAAAAACCTCCGGCGAAACTCTTGCCAGCAGATTCCAAAGCGTATATTATTGACAAAATTACAGATGGCAGATAGGATTGCATAAGTTCAAATTGCATCGCATACGATTCTACGGCAGAATTGAAAGCGAAAGGATTGGCGATTAGTAAAAGGACAGGAGGTTGAAAAGATGACCGTAGAAAGCATCACAAACAGACTCAACCAGTTTTTTATGTGGCTATCCTCAAGGCAATTGGAAGAATGGTGGCCGGTGCTCATAGCCATCGCAGCTCTGATTATACTTGTAATAGTGCTTGTCATAAGATCACGGCGAAAAGTGCTGCCCGGCAACGCCCTCCTGCGGGATATCATAGGTATCAAATTAGCAGACGACAATAAAACCGGCAGTCGAACCGATCGTACTAAAAAGGGTCGCTCCGCTCATGCTCCGGAAAAACGCGGAAGGAAAAGGAAACGGATTAATACGACAAAAGGATTCAAACTCGCAATCAGGGAGCTTAATCAACGCCGGCAGGAATTAATCAAAAGCCGGCAAGCCGAGCTGCGAATTCGGCAGGAGCCCGCCGCAATGGTAACTGTCAACGAGCAAATTCAAAACGAAGCCCAAGTCGAAGTCGCCGAAAGCAGGCCGGACGAGGAGCTGCCCGAACAAAAGGTCGCCGAGATTGCCGCCGTCATCGAACAATTTCAACAACAAGTCGCCGAATACAGCCCGGCCGAGGAATACCGCAAACAACCGGTCTCCGAGTTCGTGGGTTTTAACGAACCGGTTCGACCTGAAGTGACCGACAGCGGGCTGGATACGCAGCACCCCGTACAAAAGGTCTACGAGATTCTGCCCATCGACGAGCCATTGCAAATCAAAGTCACCGGCAGCAGCCGGGCCGAAGAGCTGCCCGTACAAAAAGTCTCCAGGATCGAGGCCGTCAACGAACAAATTCCAAATGAAGTCACCGGCAGCACCCGGGCCGAACAGCATCCCATACAAAAGGCCTCCGAGATTGCGGCCGTAAACGAACTGCTCCAACCCGAAAAACCCGAACCCGACCAACCTTCAAATGCGCCGGAAGAAAGCCCCCGGCAGGACTTAAAATCAAAAAAGCCAAGTCAGCCGCTTGACATTGCAGAATTCAGCAAGGCAGCGATAAGCAGGCGGCAAAGACAGCGCTCCGGTATTTTTAACGAATACAGTGATTTGGACGAAGACTGAGCACTTGCCGGCCATATAAAAAACGAGCAGATTTATTTAATTTTCTTGACATCAGGACTCCGAATATGCTACAGTTCGCTGAGAATTTATAGAGATAGACTTGCAGTAAACAGTAAGTGACAGTTACAGGCCATAACTTTCAGGAATGGCTGAACAATTACAAGAATTCTTATTAAGAGGACACTATTATGATTAAACTTATCATGGTAATAGGATTACTAATGTTGGTTTTTTTATCCGGTTGTCATCTCAATTTAGGTTAATGAGCAATAGTCAATTTATGGCTTAGCTATAGTTCACCCCGAGAGATGGCTGTTTAATCCCCTAAGGGGCAAGCTATCTCATGGGGTAAATCGTAAATAGTAAATCGTAAATAATAAATCAAAAGGGCTGCAAGCATTGTACTCACAGCCCTATGTAGGGCTTGCTGAACAAGC
>DQCG01000118.1 GCA_003533825.1 Phycisphaerales bacterium | reverse complement strand
GGCAAGATGTATTTCGACGACATCTGTCTGTGTCAGCCGATAGAGGCTGCCGAAGAGTAAAAACTGCTTTTGTGAAAGTGACAGCAGGACTTGAATGATTTCGGGGTCTATACCAATCAATTTGGTGTAGGCCCCTTTTTCTTCTCAGGCATTCAGATTGAGCATTAATCTTTCTATAGTAAGACGATATATTTGAGCTTGCTTTGAATAGTTACGGTTTTGACATTTAATATATGAGAATTAAAACAATTTGTCATAGGATTAACATTGCCCGGATTTCCCAGATAAATCTGCAGGAAAAGTGTCTCGGAAAGGAGAAATCTTGATAGTTCAAGTTGAATTTGGAACAATTATTGGCATCGAAAGGATTGAATTATGTTTTGTGTACAGTTAAATGGAAAATGTCAGTTTCGTATTTTTAGCAGGGCGGCCGCAATGTTCATATTCGCAGTGACCCGGATCTCCACCATTCTGATTGTCTTGATTGGCAACCCGGCAGGCATTTATGCGGCCGAGGTGACTCCGGACAAATTGGAGTTTCGCAGACAGGCTGTGCAAAGGATGATCTTTGATCGGTCACAGGATATTCGGCTTGCCGGGCTGTGGCCGGCTAAGATTGTCGGGTTGGATGTGATGCATCCGCCGGTAGGCCTGCAAGTAAATGACCCGCGGCTGGAAATTCAGGGCGGTCGCTTGCGGATCAGCGCCAGGAAAGCAGCTGCTGCGACCCGCTGGATCGGCGGATTCAATCCTTTTGCGGCTTATGACGTGGCTGTTAACAAATTTAACGGATCGGGCCAGATCGGCCTGATGTTTCGGGATACCGACGCGGAGAATCGAATCACGGTAACATTAGTGACTGAGGAAGGAATATACCAATCGATTCGCTGTGTCGTGGTGAAAGATGGCCGGGAAGCGGAACGTCAGGATTTCGCACTGCCCATAGCATTGAGCGGCAATGACCCGATTTGCCTGCGGGTACAGATGCTTGCGGTAGGATTCAATCTTTTCGTTGAGCGGGCCGGCAGAACGACGCTGAATGGACGGATGGATTTTGTAAAGCATTTTGACCTCCGGCGTAAAGATTTGATGCGCCGTTTTGAGTTCTGCCTGCATACTTCGCTTAAAGCCGGCTCGTCGGTAGAGATAGACGGAGCGACAGCAGCGTTGTCGCCGGGTATCGGCCAGGCAGACATGCGTGTTGTGACATACGAGGATGGGTCACCTTTATTTAAAGATGGGCGGCTCTGGATATTAATGACGGTGCGGGGACGTGCATTACCTCATCCGATACAGGGGATTTACAGTTTGAATCCATCCGTATTCGATATTCGTTTTGAAGGAATTATCCTGTACGACCGCGGGGATGGATTGTTGCGAAATGATTTGGCCTCTAATATTTTCTATGATCGAAACCACAGCCAGTAGCGGGGTTTTACAACCGGTTTTTCATCCTATGGAGACCCGGAGAAGAAAGAGAAAAAACAGCTTTGGGCCGTGCATAGTTCTCGCGAGCCGCTTGAAGGGCTTTCTATCATGAAGGCCAAAGCCACCGGCCTGATTGGTGACTACGAAGACCCTCAATGCATATATGATGCCCAGGCAGACAAATGGCGTATGCTGCTTTGCGAAAATCATCGCGGCTACAAAGCAGTAATTCGGCAGTCAGAAAAGTGGGATGGCCCGTATGAAAAAATTGCCGGACCTGTCAAAGTAAACAGCACCGGCACGCAAATTCAAAAGATCGGCCAAAAATACTATGCCCTTTTCGGCAGCGCCGACCGCAAGGTCTATATCTATACCTACCCGGATCTTGAACCAGCCGGCGAACTCCTCATACACCGACCACCATGGAACGACGAGACCGGAACTCGCATCTGGCCCAATGTCATTCCACTACCCGAAGGTTACCCTGCCCGCTACATCGCATTGATGATGGATCGACTGAATTTTCCAGGCATGCAAGGAGCCAACTGGACTTACGGCGCGATGTACCTGTATCACGCTCATCCGGCGGGCGGCGACCAACTGGATTACGAATACAAGTCAAACCAAACCGGTAATTGACGGCGTAAACAATACTTTCGAAGAGTTTATCTCGTATCGAGATAACCGGGCCAACGGCCGCCGGGCTGAGGCATAAAATGAATTTATATATCTGTTTGAATAATTAACAGGAAAACTGAATTATGGCTTGAGTTTTGCAATATGAGTCTTTCAGGATTATTCTATTTTCCATAGTTTTCTAAGCAGTTCATACATTTTCCGGTCGTGCTGTTTCAATTCAGATCGAACAAATGGATAAAAGTCGTTGGTTCCGAAAATGGCCTCCGTACACTCGGCAAAATACTCCTGGTCATTGTTCAGGGCGTAGGCACGCCTGGACTTTCCGGAAATATGTTGAACCGCTTCGTATTGTTTGCTCTGGACCGCTTTGTTGTAGGCCCCACGAATTTCCGCATTGTCATAGCCCAGGACACAATGATGGTAGGAATGGGCCAGTTCGTGCATCACCATCCAGGGTTGATCGAGTGTCCACTTGAGAAAATTCTCGGAATTCGCGATCTCCACGCTGCGCGCCTTGTCCGGATTGAAGCCGTTGTTACGCAACCACTGTTCGCTCGGATGGTAGCACATGCATCGATGTCGCGGAGCGTTGTATTCCACCCATATCGGCACTTTTTTGATTTCTTTCAGGGCTTGATCCGGCACGATACGAGCGATTTGATAAAGCTGGTGGTTTAGCAGCTTCAATACATCTTCAGCCAGATTGGTGTGATCCGACAATAACTCCTTGTTAACCAGTACTTTCCAGCCCTCGATTTCTCTGACTATATAGCCGGATGTGGGGGTATATTCGCTCGAAGCAACACAAACAGCAGCAAGTGTAATACAAATCAGCAATGTTTTTTTCATCGAAGATGCTCTCTTTCTATTTAAATCTTTAACAGTAACTTATAGGTGTTCGGGGTGTATGCACACATTAGTTTTCATTCCTTTTAGTATATCAGGACCGAGCGGGAAATGAAGTTACTATTGTTGATTTTTTTGTATTAGTGATGTTCCGGCTCTGGTAATATCGTGTTGGTTATACTCAAACATATGGATATAGAAAGGAACTTATATGATGAAACAAATGTCAAAACGTCCGTTTTGGATTACTGTGACTACACTGCTGGTTGTCTCCGCTTATGTGATGTCTCTTCAGGGCGTTACGTTGGCGGCGGTCGAAGAGCTTGACGAGAATCGTATCCGTCAGATATCACCGCTGCTTTCCGGGAAGCCGGCTGGATTCGGCCTGCCGATTGGCGAGCGAAGCGCCTGGAAAAAGCTTTCGGAGAACGATTCGTTCAAGCGAATAATCTCCCAAGCGGAAAAACTTCTGGAAAGCCCCATTGACGATCAGCCCGACGATTTGTACCTGGATTTCTCTCGTACCGGAAACCGCACTCGCTGGCAGAGAATCAGCGGCCGGAGGCGGTCAAGAGTCACTACGTTTGCGCTGGCCGAGTGCCTGGAAAACAAGGGCCGCTTCATGCCGGCATTCGAGGAGATTGTCCGTGTGCTGTGCTCCGAACGGACGTGGGTCATGCCGGCGCACGACAGGGGCCTGGCCAACTTTCACGGTAAGATTGTAGATATCGATCTTGGCTCCTCGGCGCTGGCCTGGTCGTTAAGCACTGCTGATTACCTGCTGGCCGACAAATTAAGTTCTGAAACACGCCGGCTGCTTCGTGATAACCTGGAGCGGCGTATTTTCCAGCCGTATCGTGATATGGTATCGGGTAAGCGCAAGAAAAACTGGTGGATGACCGGTACGAATAACTGGAATGCCGTGTGTCTTGCTGCCGTGACGGGTTCGGCGCTGGCCGTTATCGATTCCCGCGAACAGCGTGCTCTTTTTGTCGCCGCGGCAGAGGGCTACTCGGAGAATTTCCTCGAAGGATTCACCGACGACGGCTATTGCTCCGAGGGCCTGGGTTATTGGAATTACGGATTCGGCTACTATATAATGCTCAGTGAGGCGATCTATCAGGCGACGGACGGCAAATTGGACCTGCTGAAGGATGCTAAAGTGAAACAGGCCGCAACTTTCGGTTCGAGGATCGAAATCATAAACGGCGTTTATCCGGCTTTTGCCGATTGTTCTGTCAGGGCCCGGCCCAGTTCCGGCCTGATGTACTTTATCAGCCGTCGCCTCGGTCTGGGCCTGCGCAATTGGGAGCAAATTGATCCGGTCTCTGCCGGCGGTTCGCTTTATCAGAGCATGATGTACAGCTTTCCTAATTCCGCCTCACGCAGTCTGCCGGCACAGAATGCTTCTGAGGGGCCCGGTATCAGGTCATGGTTCGAGAACGCGGGTATCCTCATCTGCAGGCCGACTCGGGGTTCCGATTCAACCATGGCCGTTGCACTCAAAGGCGGCAATAATGCAGAGCATCATAACCATAACGATGTTGGCTCTTTCGTCGTAGTCCTGGGCGACAGGCCGTTGTTGCTTGATCCCGGCGGTGAAGTCTATACGGCTCGGACATTCAGCAGCCGCCGGTATGAAAGTAAGGTTCTGAATTCCTTCGGGCACCCCGTCCCGCTGGTGGCCGGCAAATTGCAGCGAACC
>DQCG01000514.1:5415-9491 GCA_003533825.1 Phycisphaerales bacterium | reverse complement strand
GTGTTTGGTATCGACGGCAATATCGAGCCCGCCGAACCTGGCATGCTTTACAATAGTGCCTGTTTTGTCAATAACAAAGACGTTATGAGCATTTACGGCATATATCATGTCATTAGCGAATACAGCAGACTTTATATCCATCCACAGCGACCAGGGAACTCTGTTTGTTGAGGTTTCGTACATAGTGAGCTTGCCAACATTTTCAAAGACGATAAAGTAACGGCCATCCTCAGACACCGAGACCAATCCGCAACCGGTAATCCCAAGACCATAGAATTTTTTGATCGATTCACCCTGCGAGTTAAGCAAAGAGACTATATCTCCATTCGGAGGCGTTGAGAGGTCATTGTCGCTGTCGCAGTCCTCCAGCACCAGAACCATTGCTCCGGCCTCATTCGGCGTTTCTTCTGTGGCAAGAACCCGCCGGGCGCCTGGCATCAGAAACAAAGCCAACATTAATACGTGGATAAGGGTATGTTTTGCCGTATTCGAAATTTTACGCGAGGTATACATCGAATGATCCTCCAGGAAATAAACAGTATTTGCACATTTTCCCTACACCGTACTGAATCCTAAGATCATAGCCTCCTAACGCACCTAATAACAGTTTACACAAATTTAGGAAATTTTGCAATACAAAAATGGGTAATTTAGAAAATATAGGAGGCAAAATGCCCCGGTCGCCTTAAAACGCCTGTGCAGAAAACGATAATGGCGATGGAAACAAGCGCATCTCTCTTGGCCGTGGTAGTTTTATTCACTCTTTCGTTAGTGTCCGGTTTTCTATTCATTTCTGATAAAATCCAGCTTTAATGTTTTCACGGAGTTTCTTTTTTGTCTTGTGTTGAATCATGTTCTACACTTGATTTCTTCCATCTATTCAAAGGCGTGTAGAGACTCGATACGAGCGCCAGGAGAAAAGCAATAAAGGAATACATGAAAATAGCGACAAGCCAGCCGGCAAGGCCTTCGGGAAAAACACCAATGAGCGAGCCTTGAAACAGTCCCTGGGCAATGAGCTTCGGCGGGATAAAATAGGTACTGAATAGGAGTAAAGCACCGCATAAGTTGAGAGTCGTAATATCAATATCGGCAAACAAAACCAGAATACCTACGAGTGACCAAAACATAGCCACCGGAATTACGACAAGAACAACCTCTAATATCACGAGGCTTCTGAACAGCTCGGTTTTGTCGATCTTTACCATATGCAGGGCTAATGTCTTAGTATCGATGTTTCTGCAACACGCACTGTACTTCAACGCTGTTGCGGAGTAATCACCGAGTAAGCTTTCTGGCAATTTCGGCTACGTGCCTGCCCTGATAGCGGGCGATTGCCAATTCATTTTCGGTCGGCCGGCGAGAGCCGTCAGCTCCGGCGAGAGTTGTCGCACCGTAGGGCGTGCCGCCGGTTATCTCTTCCATATTGAGCAGCCGCTGCTCGGTGTAAGGAACACCGACGATAATCATGCCGTGGTGCAACAGTGTCGAATGGAAGCTGGTAATCGTCGTCTCCTGCCCGCCGTGCTGAGTGCCGGTGCCGGCGAAAACGCTGCCGAGCTTGCCAACCAGGGCGCCGGTGAACCATAACTGGCCCGTTTGATCGAGGAAGTTCCGCATCTGGGCGGCCATATTGCCGAAACGAGTCGGCGTTCCGAATATAATCGCATCAGCTTCGGCCAGCCTGGCCGGCTCGGCGATGGGGATGTCAGCGAACGCTTCACGGGCCTCCCCGGCGCCGCTTTTTTCCAGAGCTTCTTCGGTCATCAATTCCGCAACCTGATAGAGTTCAACTTCGGTATCCGAGACTTCCCGGGCCCCTTCGGCTACGGCTTCGGCCAATTGATACACGTGTCCGTACATGCTGTAAAAAACGATTTGTACTTTCGCCATGACTAATCTCCTTATCCGTCTGATTCTTTTCGATTATAAATCAAATTTACATACGTTTGTAGAACATTTACAGTTCAAAAGTTGTAAATTACTCAAACTGATCGTTATTGAGTCGAATGCTACAACAAATTGTTCAATTACAATAACACAGCACAATCTGTCATTCCCGCGAAGTACGTGTTTAGCCAGGGCAAAGCCATCCCCATCCCGATAAACGACAATCGGGATGAGGCTGCCACCCAATATCATTGATGGAAAACGTGTGGCAGCCTCAAGCGGCAGTCCCNNGGGATGGTCGCGAATACCAGAGGCTGGCTAAACACGTACTTCGCAGGAGTTACATTGTGGGTTATTGCTTTCCGCAACGGATGCTAATTCAACATTACTGCAATAGAATGTGAACAGGTTTGTCCTGAACAAGGTCGCAGGAATAAGGACGATAGTCAATAGTCAATTGTAAATAATCAATCGGCGAGTTCCCACCACAGCCTGGGATAATCCTGTCCTTCGATAATCCACCAGATGTCATTGGCGCCGTTTTCCGTCTCGTCCACAAAGTCCCATCCGGCATCGAGAAATGTGCCGGCCGTTTGCATCTCGGCGGTAGCTTTGCCCGTTCCGGCAAAACTCGTGGTCTGTCCGCCGGTTTCTATATCCCAGAAAGACCCGAAGACATCAGCCATGTAGTGGCCGCCTCCCACCAGCCCGCCGACCTGAGTTATGCCCGTAACGTTTCCGGCTGAGTAGCAATTTATGATGGTCGTAGGATCATTGAGTATCCCCGCGAGCCCGCCGACATACCCCTCGCCGGTAGTCTCGCCGGTCGTATAACAGTTCTTGATTGTTCCGCTGCTGCGGCCCACCAGCCCGCCGACCCTCGTTACGCCTGTGACCTCGCCGGTAGAACGGCAATTCTCTACCATGGACCGATTGTTAGTGATTCCCACCAGCCCGCCGACGTACATCTGGCCTGCAGCGCTGCCGGTTGAATAACAGTTCGTGATTGTTCCGCCATTGCGGCCCGCCAGCCCGCCGACGTCATATATGCCGCTAATTTGACCCGTCGAATGTGAGCTTAGGATTTCACCCCTATTATGACCCACGAAGCCCCCGACCGTAGAACCGCCCGTCACGTCACCGGTTGCACTGCAATTTTCAATTTTGCTGTCGTCATTAAATCCCACTAAGCCACCGGCATAATCTTCTCCGGTAACGTTACTATTCGTGTGGCAATCGGTGATTTCGCCCCAAAGATTATGGCCCGCTAGGCCGCCGATTTCCTTTTTGCCGGATACTTCGGCGGTCGAATAACAGCCTTCGACCGTACCGAATTCGACATACGAAACAAGCCCACCTACCTTTAAATCTCCTGATATGCTACCGCCGCGAACGTAGCAGTTGCTGAGACTCGCCCAGAACGTCAGATAGCTCACAAGAGCGCCGGCGGTATTTCCATATCCCGCACCGGCATTAGGATCATCCTGATCGGTGGGAATATCCAGCTCATTCGATTCGACGTTAATAACCGGATCAATCATACCCAAATTCGCAATCCGTGCATCCTTGCCCTCGACGGTTTCGAAAATCGCTGCGTAATCAATATCCGTGGAAACGCAGCTAAAGTTGGATATCGTGTGTCCGTTCCCGTCAAAAACACCACTGAATCTTGTGGGAGATCGTCCAATGATGTTGAAATCTTTCTCGCCCAGACCGCCGAGATCGATATCGGCCATCAGCTCAAAATGCTTATCGAAGTCATCTTCGTGCAGACCGATGGTGTTCATGTGGAGGGCCGTATAGATCAGATACGGATTGTCCGATGATCCCGTGCCGCCGCCGTACTTGGCGTGAATGCCCGAGGGCGATTTGCTCGCCTCGGTTGTGCCGCCGTAGGTGCCGATGTTGATAATGCCGCCGTTGGGATAGGGTTCGAAAGCAACAGGGCTGTCCGGATCGCCTGTGTCGATGCAGGGGCTGGTGACATTATCAGTTACCCAGCGCTGGCCTGACGCATCCCATCGGCCCGCCTGGGATTTCAGATGATAGTCACCATTACTCACGGCAACAAATTGAGGGTCGGTATTGATATTTCCCGGCCCCCAGGTGACGGTGGATTGGCTGCCGGAGACGGATATGCCGTTCTGGCCGCCCTGAATGTCACTGTACTTGACCGTTATATGAGA
>DQCG01000514.1:0-5368 GCA_003533825.1 Phycisphaerales bacterium | reverse complement strand
ACAGTTAATCACCGTAGCCGTTCCGCCACCGGGATTCAAATTATACGGAGGGCCCCACCTGCCCAGGTCGAAGAGCCTGAGCCCTCTGCCGCAATCGACAATTGTGTTGTTTACGAGCAGTGCATCGCACGAATTTTCGACCGCCACGCCGGCGTTACGGCAGTCCACGATCAGGTTATTCATTAAAACGGGAAAGCACTTATCACGCAGGACGATGCCGTGATCGTCGCAGCCGGCGATAACGTTGCCGACAATAATCGCCGAGCACCGGGTGGGATTTATCATATCATCGTGTTCGGGATTAAGGAAAAGGTTGTTTCGTATAAGAGGCGCCGGCGTGCTCTCGCCCCACAAATCGACGTCGTCGTTGTCGCCGCGCTTGCCCGTAAAGTAGCAATCCTCGACCAGCACGTAGGAAAATCTGGTATGCACGCTCTGCCCGATTGACAGAAACTCGCAGCCTTTTATGTTCGCCGTCGCTTCTCCGGGATGCTCCTGGTCATCCGAGATAATGGCTATGGCATCTCCGTCCGCGCCGCCACTTTCATCCGGAAGATTCCGGAAGATGCAGTTTTCGATATCGAGGTGACACGCAAGGGCAACCACCGCCTCGTGGTATGTCCTCGGTCCCGTCCCGTAATAATCCTGGTGCTCGCCCTCGCTATCGGCGTACTCGATGATGCAGTTCGCGAGCCGGCTGTCGGCAGCCTCGACGAACATAATCTTTTTCCACGACATGCCTTCGGCGTAGCGCGTGAAATGAACCGGTTTGTCTTCGGCTCCCTCGGCGAGTAGCTGCCCGTAAACGAGAATCTCCACAGCATCCTTCATCAGGATCGTCGTTCCCGGCTCGATTTTCAGGACCGTGTCGGCGGGAACTGTAACAGTATCTTCAACGACGCAGGCCCCCGACCACGTTGTATTTTGGGTTAACTCGCCTGAGAAGTAGTTTTCCGCCGGAATGTACATAATTTCGATGATTCTGGTATCTACAATATCTCTTAGGTTCGCATGGAGATATTCTACAGTTATGCTGTTCAGGCCGGGCACAAGTGAAATTTCAATACTCCAGGGATTTTGGCGGATGTCACTATTGGCTTGAATTCCGTCGACCAGTACTACCGGAACTAACATTCTCTGCTCGCCCTTAAGTGTCACCGTATCGGTTTCCACGATCCATGTCTCGCCGGCTCGGATTATATCCGATGCCGTTCGAAGTGCCGGTATAAGCGAGAAATCCGAGCTGCTCGCGGAGCTGTTATGACCCTGTACGGCCAGAATATTCACGCCTTCATTCAGCAGATCGTCCGCCGTTCCCAGGACGAATGTCTCGGGCGAGCCGGCCTCGTGAGCGGATGCCGCCCTCGTATCATATCCGGCGGCGCCTTGGGCCATGTGCGCCCGCTTGATTTCGGAGCCGTTGAGATACACGATGAAGCCGTCATCGTAATCTATCTCGAACTTGACAACTTCGTTGGCCGACGGCGACGAGACTGAAAATTCCTTTCGGATGTACACCGAAACATAATTGCCCCGCATATCGTCGAGAACCGTGGCGTCATCGTTATCGCCGTAGCCGAAACCGCCGGGCCCCGTCTGCCAGTGCGAATCATCGAAATCGACGGTATTCCATACGCTCGGCGGATTGCTCGGCGGCTCGGTACCTTTGAAGTATTTCCAGGCACCGCCCGGAGAGATAAGATCACTCACCGGCGAGCCGCCGTCAATATCGATGGTTGCAGCCGGAGTGATTGTGCCGCAAAGAGCCGCCGCAAAAATCGCAATTGCAAAACAGGTTACCGGATTTGCCCTAATGCCCATAATTGAACCTCCTGCCAAGAGCATAGAAATCTCTTACGTTACAATCAAATTCTACCAAATGGGCCGTCATTTGTCAATGAAACTGCGGCTGCATTCTTCATAGAGAGACTACTTTCTATGATGGCTGGCTATTGATGATTTATTTCCGGTTGTTCGGCTCGATGCCTCTATCAGTTAGTGGATTGCACTTTCAGGTTTTCCCGGACCAGTTCAATCTGAGCTTCCAGCATGGCTACCTTTGCCCTGTCAACGTCATATTGAGTGGTGTGGCCTTCGTCGGCTCTTCTTTTTATCTGCTCCTCGAACTTTTTGTGGAATTGGACGATTTTCTGCAGGATTTCGATTCGCTCATTCGGCGTAGTGCACAGGTCCATTTCCGCCCGCAGCAGCGCTATATTTGCGTCCCGGTATTCCTCAATATCACCCCGGCCTGATTCGAGGAATATTTTCATGGACTCAACAATACCACTCAGTATCCTCCTTCGTTCCATGAGCAGCTCTTGCAGCTCGCTTTGAAGGCTGTCCCGTCCTCCGGCGACGCCCGGCTCGGATGCTACAGCCGCCTTTGCCGCATTAAAACCGTCCGGATGAATACCGGTCCCGAATATCATAAATACGGCAAAAATCGTAACAGCCAAAAAGACAAACCCTGTTATTAATGTACGTGACATATTCTTCTTCTCCTTTCGCTGGTTTTTAATTTTCCTCTTCTTCCGGCCGACTCATTCCGCACTGCCAGCAGTCGGTATATTGGGCCTCTATTTCCTCACCGCAGTTGGAACATAATTCGGAGTCAGATCAACGTTTCAAGGTTTGCTTCTTGAGAAAACAAGGATATTCATGAATCGAAAGGTATCATTCGGGTCATCCCAGATGAAGGCTCCAGCGCCTTCTCTGGAAATGACTTCGACTAACTCATCTGAAGATGATGTAACAAGGACTTTGTCAAGAGAGGGCTCTTTGAACACCTCCTCTTTAACTACCTCTCCCTTGAGCTTACCCTTTTCAATAAGTTCTTCGACTTTCTGTGTAGAGAAAGGCTTTATAACAAGTTCATCGTTATTCGGAGCTTCATAATTAACTATGATCCATTCTTTAGTAAAAGGTCGCTCTCCAGCTTCCTTATCGCTCCAACTTTGATTTCTTTGGCCAGCCCAATTGAAATCTCTCTTTCGAACACGAAGGCATAAAAACCGCTGTTTATTTACAGACGAGCTATAGCCTTCCAAAACAAGCAGGTTAATTCCGTCTGAGGGTTCTTTCTTGTCAATATCGTATATCCACACTACGTCAATCCACCCACTTCTTCGCGGGAAGATAGACAACTGCTCTTTGTATTCAGATTGATCTCCTTTGTATGTTCTGAGCCATGTTCCCAATATTTGATGGTCTGCCTTTAGCTCCGCCGGGGGAGGAATAGGATTCTTGAATTCAGGATAACAAGAAGCAAGGTAAATCAATAGAAGTAAGGATAATATTAAATAGAGTGAACTTCGAAATCTATCACTTACGTTTCTCGTCATAATAAGTATACTCCCATTAGTTGACAGGCTTATAGCTTGTCTATGATTCTTAAAAAGAGCAACATTCATTATCCGGTATTTACCATATACACTTCACTAAAACGTTTCTGTACAATTCAAGCCATCCCTCGCACGAGTAATGAATGGCTTTCCATGGTTTTTTAATTTTCCATTTCTTCCGGGCGGGCCATTCCGCACTGCCAGCAGTCGGTGTATTTAGCTTCGATTTCCTCGCCGCAGTTGGGGCGTTTCCACGGGCCGCCGCTGATATTCGAAGCTAATGTTTTGTTCTCATACTGAAGGACGAGATTCCTGGCCTGATCGAATTTATCATCTTCAAGTATCCAGACCGTCGGCTGAGTGTCCATTGTCAGAGGCAGCTCGCCGCGCGCAGCCCAAAGCGATTCGCCGTGAACTTCACACGAGATTCCGTATTCATCCAGTATTCCCACCAAAATATGATCATCAGAAGGATCTTGTGCTACGTATACCTGTTTCATACTCTTTTTCCTCAAAATGTATCTATCATCCGTATCAAATGCCGATACCACTGCGGTTCAATGATTTGATATGGTCCAATGTTTTCTTCAAACGTCTTTAGGCCTGTAGGGGTTTTAACACATTCCATGAATGCTTCCCGGTATTTTCCCTGCTCGCCCTCTAATAAGAAATGCACCAGGCTGAACCAGTGAATGTAGTACAGGTTGACATGTTGGTTCATTTTGAGCAGCTTTTCATCGTTGACGATGCTTCTGATACTTATGATCTTTTTGTCGGCCTTGTCACGTGACAGGTCTCCGCTTAAGCCGAGCGAGCTTAGCCACCAGATGGGGTAAGTATCCCGATCAATTACTCCCAGACTCATTTTCCCATCATCCATCCTGCTGGTGGAAAAATAGCAGGCTATCCCTTCTTCGGCCCATTGAGGTAATGTAAATTGTGAAACTTGATTATTCAACTGGTGCGTGGCTTCATGCACCATCCAATGATAGGGCTTGTTTTCACTCTCCGCGTCAATATATTGATGGCAATAAGGTGTACGGTAGATTGCTTCGGCCCACGCCGGCAGGGGATTGGCCCTCTTGAATTCTTTTCGTGATGAATAAATCTTCAAGAGCAGTTTTTTATCAGCACGCCGGGCCTTAACATCCCAGAAGGCGGTATAGGCTTGATAAAGCGTTTCAGCCATGTTTAATGCATCCCGGGTTTTTTCAATTGAAACACTGCTCAATGCTCTGTAATGTTCCGATTCCAGCTTATGTGCAGGCGTCCAGTGTGTATACCAGAAGTACCCGCCGAACACGACAGCCACGAGCAGCAAGTCGATCAGTAAACGCTTTTTGCCACGACGATTCGCAGGGATCAGGATATTGAGTAAACGTTTATTCAAACCGATTTTCAAACTACTAAGTTTTAAAAGTCTAATGGATCAGGATTTACTTCTTGCACAACAACCGGTCTAATCCTGAATCACAAATCCAGGATGTCCTCGCTTGCTTACCAGTAAGGAGTTTACAATATTCCAGTAGGATTTTCATAAAAAATCATAAAAATATTGGCCGCTGCTATGAATTACACTTATAGTGCTCTGTAACGTTTGATTTGCGTGCTCGCAATGACACCCATCATCTCATACATTACGGACTTTTAGGTATGCCGGTTTAGCTCAGCGGCGTTCGATATGTTCCGGCATCCTGGCGCCGGATGTCCGGAGCCATTGATCGAGTTTCTCTTTCATGGAGTGTGCCTTTTGCGGCAACTGTCGGGATAAATCCTGATGTTCACCAATGTCTTTCGCCAGATTATATAGCTCCACTGACCCGTCATCGTAGTATTCGATGAGTTTATAGTCTCCTTGGCGGATGGCCCCGCCGAGGCGGTTGCCGCGATGGAAGGCATAGTTGGGGTAGTGGAAATAGATAGCCTGACGACGGAGCGGGCCTTTCCGGCGGATCAAAGGCATGATACTCTCGCCGTCCAGCGGCTTGCCGGGCTCCGGCTTGAGTCCGGCGACATCGAGGATC
>DQCG01000643.1 GCA_003533825.1 Phycisphaerales bacterium | reverse complement strand
GGAGGTGGTGCCAGATCACAACTCATTGTCTCGCTTGAAGATAGATGAAATATCATGAAAGTAAAAGGCATTATTAGTCACTTTAACTGAACCTTTTTGTGAAGGAGGATTATTATGTTTAGAAAACTGGTCAATTCGTTATCTCTTCTTTTAGTGCTGTGCCTGGCCGGCACGAGCACTGCCCAGAATGTCGATCCGAGCCTCGTCGGCTGGTGGACATTCGAGGATGGTTTCGGCTCGGTCGCCAAGGACCTCACTGGAAAAAGCGTCGATGCGGATATTACCGGTGATGTCTCGTGGGGGCAGGACAAACAATACGGAGGCATTCTCTTATTTGACGGAACCCTGGAAGCATGGGAATACGTCTTCATCGATGGAGACTTTAACCTTCCGTTCTATACGATCACTATGTGGTTAAGAGTAGACGGCGATACGGGGGCTCCCCAGGACATACTGTCGGCCTATGCGCCCGGCGTAGATCACGGGATTCTGCTGGAGCTTAGGCCAGAAGGCACCCTAAGATATTTGCATAGATATCCGCTGGGACTCGGGGGAGGAAGCAACATCTACACTACTACAACTTACAACGACGGTCTGTGGTATCATGTTGCGATGGTAAAAGCCGAAGGTCAGATCAGGTTGTATATTGATGGCCAGGAAGTGGGAACTGCCACTGACAACAGCGTATTCAATCCAGGTGATACATTTGGGATAGCCCTGGGGATCCTTGACCATGAAAGAGAAAGTAATGACAAAAGATTATTATTGGGCGCAATTGATGACGTTCGTATCTATGATAGACCTATTTCGCAGGATGAGATTCAAGCGATCACGGAAACCGAGCCATGGCCTTATGCCTGGGGTCCGACTCCGGCCGATGGTGTTCTCTATCCTGATACATGGGTAACTTTAGGCTGGACGCCGGGAGCTAATGCGGTTTCACACGATGTGTATCTGGGCGATAATTTCGATGATGTGAACGAAGGTACAGGCGATACGTTCAGAGGCAACCAGACCGACGTTTTCTATATTGCCGGCTTCCCGGGATTTGCATTTCCTGACGGCTTAATTCCGGGATCAACATATTANNTGGCGAATCGATGAGGTTAATGATCTGAATCCGGATAGTCCGTGGAAGGGTGATGTCTGGAGCTTCACGGTTCCCAGCAAGAAAGCCTACAAACCCGATCCCGCTATTGGGGCTAAGTTCATCGATACGAATGTGACCCTTAGCTGGACGCCAGGTTTCGGCTCAAAATTACACTATGTGTATTTTGGTGATAACTTTGACGACGTCAGCAACGCCGTCGGAGGATCTTCTCAGGGACCGACAACTTACACTCCGGGCCCTCTTGAATCGGGGAAGAGCTATTACTGGCGGATCGATGAGTTTGACGGCGCGGCCACACATACAGGGAATGTCTGGAGCTTCACAACGGCCGTTCCCGGTGGAGGTGTAAGAGCGGAGTACTTCCGTGGAACCGATTTAAACAATCACGTGCTGACCCGTATAGATCCTCAGATCAACTTCAACTGGCCGCAAGACATACCGCCGGATGATGAGCTCGGAGCGGGTTCATACTCGGTCAGATGGACAGGTGAAATCGAGGCGGCATTCACAGAAAACTATATCTTCTACACGAACAGCGCCGACGGCGTACGCCTGTGGGTGGACGGCCGGCAGCTTGTTGACAACTGGACCGACCACGATAATACCGAAAACAGCGGCAGGATCGACCTTATGGCCGGCAATGTGTACAGCCTTCAAATGGAATACTACGAAAGTGGCAACGGCGCGGTGGCGGAACTGCTCTGGTCGAGTCCATCGACGCCGGAACAGATCGTGCCGCAGGCCGCATTATCACCGCCTATTCGTGCCAGCAGCCCAAGCCCCGCCAACAGGGCAGACGGGACGAAAATGACGCCGATTCTTACCTGGAATGCTGGAGATTACGCCGCTTCTCACGAGGTTTATTTCGGCACGGATGAAGACGCCGTGAAGAATGCCACCAAGGACTCGCCCGAGTACAAAGGTGTTCAGGCAATCGGTAATGAGAGCTACGATCCTGGTAAACTTGCCTGGGCGACGTCTTACTACTGGCGCGTTGACGAGGTCAACAGCATCAATCCCGAAAGTCCGTGGGTAGGCACCCTCTGGAGCTTTACGACCGGCGATTTCCTTCTAATAGATAACTTCGAAGACTACGACGCCGGCGATAACCAGATTTGGTACGCCTGGCACGACGGGCTTGGCTATGGAGCGCCCGGAACCGAGCCATATTTTGCCGGTAACGGCACCGGCGCTGCCGTCGGTGACGAAACAACCGCTTCGTATACCGAGGAAACCATCGTTCATGACGGCCGCCAGTCAATGCCCGTTGCTTATGACAACAACAAGCAGGGCTTCTCGAAATATTCCGAAACCGAGTTTAAACTGACCGCACCTCGCGACTGGACCGAGGAAGGCGTCACGGAATTGTCAATCTGGTTCAGAGGGCTTCCGGCTTCCGTCGGCAGCTTTACCGAAGGGCCCGTCGGCACCTATACAATTACCGCTACGGGTGCAGATATTGCCGGCACCGCAGACCAGTTCCACTACGCCTATAAGACGCTCACCGGCGTCGGATCGATCGAGGCCCGTGTGCTAAGCGTAGGCGATACGGATCAGTGGGCCAAAGCCGGTGTTATGATCCGCGAGACGCTGGATGCAGGCTCGAAGTTTGCCGCCGTGTATATCACCCCCGGCATGGGATGTCGATTCCAGATGCGAAGCGATACCGACATCGCCGTAACGAGCGATAGTTCAATAGCAACTGATGAACAAATTGCGATTACCGCTCCATATTGGGTGAAGTTAGAGCGGGACATAGTGGGCAACTTCAAAGCTTACTATTCCAGCAACGGCACATCCTGGCAGGCGATGGCGTGGAATCCGCAAAATATCTCAATGGGCACGAAAGTTTATATAGGTTTAGCATTATCCGCTCACAATGCGAACGCCACCTGCGAAGCTCAATACTCCAACGTTCGGATGACCGGCAACGTCGAGGCGCTATGGGTCAGCCAGGATATCGGTATCGAGAGCAACAGTCCTGAGCCGTTGTATGTTGCGGTCTCCAACGCCGCTGGCAATCCTGCCGTAGTGAGCAACGATGATGTAAACGCATCGACAACAAACACCTGGACCGAGTGGGTTATTCCGCTACAGGCTTTTGCCGATCAGGGCATTAACCTGACCAACGTCGACAAAATCGCGATTGGACTCGGAACCAGGGGCAATATGACGATCCCCGGCGGTTCGGGCAAGATGTACTTCGATGATATTCGCCTGTACCGGCCGAGAGAAGCCGCTGCAGAATAAACGCAGTTTTTAGACGGTATACAATCAGGGCCTGTGTTAATTCGGGATATATGCCGAGTAATTCGGCAGCAGGAGATGTCTATATCGCTTATTTAAAATCCCTTTTGGGAAGGAGAATAGTTATGAGCAGGAAATTGGTTGGTTACCTTGCTTGTGTTCTGTTGCTGGGTCTGGCCGGGGGTACTGCAGTTGCTGAACTGGTTGCATACTACCCCCTGGACGAGGGCGGCGGCACTACTACCGAAGATGCTACCGGTAACGAACACGACGGGACGTTGAGAAACGGCGCAACGTGGATTAAGCCGGGATACTTCGGTGACAGTGCAATCAATTTTGACGGCAGTTCGGGCAGCAGGGTGGCCATCGGGACATGGGATCCTTCGGAGGGAACGGGCCAGTTAAGCCTTGCTCTCTGGGTCAGGTGGTCCGGCGAACAAAGCATGAGCGACCACATGGGCCTGATTGGCAAGAGAGATTCATGGGCGGAAACCGGCGCACTTAGGTGGTTCCTGGAAGTTCGACAAGATGGTCGAATCCACATGAGAAATTACAACCAGGGAGTAGCCGCTCCCATCGGCACTTTGGATCCATTTGTAAACGTATGGGCACACATAGCCGTCTCGTTCGACGGAGACATCGCCAGAATTTATCTCAACGGTGAAGAAGTCGCGTCAGGTGAGTTTTCATTACACGACAAGCCCGACGCCACTATGGGGATTGGCAGCACTCACGGCGGCACAAGCGGGACCTCGGAAGTCTTCTCCGGCGACCTGGATGAGGTGTACATATTCAACAATCCCATATCTCAGGCCCAGATACAGGAACTGGCCAATGGTATCGCCCCGACGTTTCCAAAGGCCCGCTGGCCGCAACCGGAAGATGGCGCCGCACTCAGGGATACCTGGGCGAGTCTTTCCTGGACAGCGGGAGATGGAGCAGCCTCACATGATATTTATTTAGGTGAGAGTTTCGAAGATGTCAACGAAGGCGCCGGAGATACGTTCCGGGGCAATCAGACCGGAACGTTTTTCATTGCCGGCTTTCCCGGTTATCCCTATCCGGACGGCCTTGTACCTGGCACAACGTACTACTGGCGCGTTGATGAAGTCGAGGCCGATGGTGCTACAAAGCACAAAGGCGACGTCTGGAGCTTCTTTATCTCTCCTAAGAAGGCCTATGATCCCAGTCCGAAGGATGGGGCGGGATTGATAGCAACTGATGTGACTCTTAGCTTCTCGCCCGGCTTCGGAGTGAAACTGCACCACGTTTACTTCGGCGAGAATTTTGCCGACGTGGAAGCCGGCACACCGGATACGTACAAAGGGCCGGCGGCAGTGACAAATTTTGTTCCCGGCATTCTTGAATTCAATACGAAGTACTACTGGCGAATTGATGAATTTGACGGTTTCAACACGCATAAAGGCGATGTCTGGAACTTTCAAACGGCTCCGCCCGGACTGGGAACCATTGTGCTTGAGATTTGGGATAATATTGCCGGCGGTAGTATATACGATCTGACGGACGATCCCCGCTATCCGGGCCAGCCGGACTCTACCCAATCAATAACGGAGCTTGCCTGGGATCCGGACGCGGACAATTATGGAGGCCGGATTTACGGCTGGCTTTACCCCCCTCAAACCGGGGATTATACATTCTGGGTGGCCAGTGATAATGACAGTGAATTGTGGCTGAGCACAAATGACGATCCTGAGAACGTCGGGCTGATTGCCAGTGTAGATGGCTGGACCGGCCCCAACGAGTGGGACACATATAGCTCCCAGATGTCCGAACCGGTCACATTGACAGCCGGCAGCAAATATTATGTGATGGCCATCTGGGTAGAAGGCACAGGCGGTGACCACTGCCGGGTGGCCTGGCAGGGTCCCAGCATCGAAAAACGAACGATTATTGCCGGTGATTATCTATCGCCGTACGAGCCGGTAAATGCCTACGGCCCGAATCCCGGCGATGGTGCCACGGGTGTCAAGAGAAAGCCTACTCTAATATGGAAGGCTGGAATCCAGGCTGCTTCGCACGAGATATACTTAGGAACCGATGAACAAGCCGTGCGTAATGCCACAACGGCCTCGCCCGAATACAAAGGCACCCAGAACCTTGGTTCTGAGACCTATGAACCGGATAAACTTGCGTGGGAAAGCACCTATTTCTGGCGCGTCGATGAAGTAAATAGTGTCAATCCCGACAGCCCATGGATCGGAAGTGTCTGGAGCTTCACGACGGCCGATTTTCTTACTATCGACGATTTTGAGGATTATGACTCCGACGAAAATCAGATATGGTACTCATGGCATGACGGTCTTGGCTATGGCTCACCGACGTTTCCGCCTTACTTTGCCGGTAACGGCACCGGAGCGGCGGTGGGTGATGAAACCACGCCTTCGTATACCGAAGAGACCATCGTGCACGGCGGCAACCAATCGATGCCCTTACTGTACGACAACAATAAGCAGGGCTACGCTAATTATTCAGAGGCGGAACTGACATTGGCGGACGTACGTAACTGGACCGAGGAAGGCGTAGAGGAATTGTCGCTGTGGTTCAGGGGCTATCCGGCGTCCGTTGGCAGCTTCATCGAGGGCCCGGTCGGCACCTATACAATGATCGCTTCCGGGACAGATATAACGGGTACGGCCGATGAGTTCCACTTTGCCTATAAAATGCTCTCCGGTCCGGGCTCGATTGTCGCAAAGATTGAGAGCGTGCAAAACACAAACCAGTGGGCTAAGGCCGGCGTGATGATTCGTGAAACGCTGGATCCCGGCTCGGCGCACGCTATGGCTTTTGTTACTCCCGGCCAGGGAGTTGTATTCGAGTATCGTCCCGTCGCCGGAGATAACAACCTTGGTGCGGCCGGGCAGCAAACGGGCATTACGGCACCGTACTGGGTGAAACTGGAGCGAAGCCTGTCGGGCAGCTTTACAGCTTCTCATTCTACTGACGGTTCGAGTTGGCAATCGATACCAAACACTACGATGACGAACATCCAGATGAATGCAAACGTCTACATAGGTTTGGCGGTGACGGCCCATGATGCCTCTTTGACGTGTGAGGCCGTATTCTCCAACGTTACGATTAACGGTACGGTCGATCCGCAGTGGACCAGCCAGGATATCGGTGTAGCAAGCAATGATCCTGAGCCGTTATATGTTGCAGTTTCCAATAGCACCGGCTCACCTGCTGTGGTGTACCATGATGATCCGGCCGCCGCTCAAACAGACACCTGGACCGAGTGGGTTATACCCTTGCAGGCTTTTGCCGATCAGGGCATAAACCTGGCCGACGTCGACAGGATCGCTATTGGACTCGGGACCAGGGGCAATACGACTACACCCGGAGGCTCGGGCAAGATGTACTTCGATGATATTCACCTGTACCGGCCGAGAGAAGCCGCTGCAGAATAAACACGCTTATTAGATGGAAGACAATAAAGTATTGAATCAGTTCGGGGCTTATGCCGAGTAATTCGGTATAAGCCCCGTTATTATGGGCAAAAAGTACACGAACCATAACCGCTATTGATGTTAGACCGGCTCGGACCTGATTACATAACACAACACCAACCTGATCTAAGGGAGTACGATCTACGCTGTTATCTCTCGTGTGAGTTACTTTTTTCTTGACTTTTCTGCAAAAACTGATATAATAATACTAAAATAACTTAACTGGGGTGGTCAGTGCGGCCTCGCATACCACAATTTCTTATATCCAGGAGAAAAACAGTATCTATAAAACGAGCATCCGAGCGATACCGACCACTGCATAAATCCGTTGCCTACGGCTTAGTACCGGCACATATTTGACCTCAACGGAGGGTGTGGATTACTCGATTGTGCACAGACATTCACTGGAAGCTGAACCGTTGGAAATCAGAAGAAATCACGGTATTTGAAATAAGGGGAGAATGATGAAAAGCCATTATTTTTCGATAAGGACAAGTGTGTTGACAGCCGCCACGGCGATACTTTTAGCCGTTTCACTTATGGGATGCAATGATCCAATCGTGGCTGAAATGGAAGCGGAACACATCAGGCTGGGCAACGTAGCTATGCAGGAACTTCGGCAGGGTCTGTCCGCTTATCCGCCCCGCACACAGACAGAAGTGCTCTTTCCGGCTCCGTAGACTGTCAATCCGAGCGACGGCACCGAACCATGCTTTTCATCTATGTCTCAGGCAGAATCTCGTATCCGACATTAGGCATTCCTGGATTTCCTGCGCCGGCAAATTCCACGCCTTCAACCACTTTTTCGCCGAGCGGCCGAAAGACCTTCGCGATTGGCTTCTGCGCTCGCCTCGTCGGTTTGGTCGGGCAATTTTCTTACCGGTCGCAAAAATGATACAAATTACCTCTAATTTTCTTGCAACATTGTCCCGTTGATTGTAAAGTATAAAAAATTTGTCAGAATGGTTTTCGTTTAGGAAATGAAAACATATTTGGCAGTATAAGATGTCTGTTTGCAGGGCTTTAGGCGGCGTAGCTCAGTTGGTTAGAGCATGGGATTCATAAGCCCAGGGTCGTTGGTTCGAATCCAACCGCCGCTATTGTTATATTTTGGTTTTCTGATTTTTGGATTTCCGGCGCCCCCATCGTCTAGTGGCCTAGGATATCAGGTTCTCATCCTGGAGACAGGGGTTCGACTCCCCTTGGGGGTGTGTGATTAACAGCCAAGAACGCCGTTTTTAGAGCTTCTTGGCTGTTTTTTTGTCTCTGGTTGTCTACTGAAATCTCCTGTTTTCTGCACACTTTGGCCAAGCT
>DQCG01000577.1:6922-7714 GCA_003533825.1 Phycisphaerales bacterium | reverse complement strand
CAATCGCCCGAACAGATAGGGCGGCAGCCGCGTGATTCTCTGTGCCGGCTCAATAGGCCTGTCCGTAATCCGCCTATGCGGCGAGTCTATCGTTATTTCAGACATAATCTTTCTCCGTTCCGTAGGGGCAGGCCCATGTGCCTGCCCTGGGCAACCACACAGGGTTGCCCCTACAACACACAATTTTCAAAGTAGGTGGGCAATGCCCACCCTACTTCAATCGGACAGTGTACACTCGCCGGATGAATTTTCAAGCCATATTATCCGCTGCAAGTAGCATTACCCGCCCGGCAATTCCAGGTCGCTGTGATCTCAAAATTGCTTTGTTTGGCTTTGAATTGGCTTTGTTTTTAGCCGCTCCGGTCCAACGAAAATCTCATAAATCATTGTTATTGCGAACTTAATGTCATTTTGACCTTTCGAAAATTGGCTTTGTTTTTTCAACTTCATTTACGCAGAACGCAGCACTCAGCACGCAGCACGAATAAATTGGCTTTGTTTCTAGTCGCCTTCAAAGCATGATATTCTTCATAATGCCCTTTTATATAGACACTTACATTATTTTTATCCACCCCAAAATTGGCTTTGTTTTTTCAAGTCGCTATTTTTAGGCACAGATTCACACCGATTAACACTGTTGAATTCAACCTGGTTACCTGATATGTTGAATATACGTTGTTTTTTTGGCTGCCTCATATCATTAGTCAATAGTCAATATACAATTAGTTAGGTATTATACTAAATTAAATGTCGAAAATCAAGCTCTTTCTCAAAAAATCTCCAAGAGACGGC
>DQCG01000577.1:636-6804 GCA_003533825.1 Phycisphaerales bacterium | reverse complement strand
CGAATGAGCCGATAAATACTTGCTTTTACTGTCAATTTTTGCTATAATAATATCGAGATTGTAAGTAGCTCTCTATTGATGGAGAACTGAGGAAAATGTCTAAAATAAGCAAATCAACGATATTGTTACTCATTTTGCTTGCAGTCTGCATTGCCAGCCAACCTGCCGAAGCCGAAACGAGCATTTATGTATTCAGCCCAGACCAGAGCTTAGTCGTTAAGACCGGCGGCTTCGCCGGCGTTCACGAAACCTACACCGTAGCCGGACTGTTCCGTCTAACCTTCGATCCTGATGCAGGTATCGCCTCGTTCGAGATAGTCGATGCAAACCTGAGCGATGAAACCGGCGCCGAATATGGCCAAAATCTTGATGAAATATTTAATATGACTGACCTTTCCGGCAGCGTTATTGATGATATAGCAATTCAATTCGAGGGCAAAACCGCCGACGGCACAGAAAACGATGTTAGCCTGAAGCTAAGCTTAATTGATGATTCTGCCCACCTGACCGGAAATACCACCCCGCCGCCCAACAGCGCCGACATGTTCTTCTACGACATTGACGCCGTAGCTACAAAAAAATACGCCGTCGGCACGGGAGAGCCGAACGACCCGTACCAGATCGCCACGGCAGGAGACCTGATGCTGCTCGGTGAGACCCCTGACGATTACGACAAGCACTTCATCCTGACCGCCGACATTGACCTGGACCCCAATCTGCTGGGGAGGAAAGTGTTTGACAGAGCCATAATCGCTCCAGATGTGAACGATACAGACTTCTACTATGAATTTCAGGGAATTCCATTCAGCGGCGTCTTTAACGGTAATGGCCACACGATTTCACATTTGACAATAGAAGGAATTAGTAATCTGGGATTATTTGGCCAATTACAGGAGCAAGGAGAAGTTTCAAATGTCGGTCTGGCAGCGGTAAACGTTAATGGAATCTATGGTATCGGCGCCATCTTAGGAGACAACTTAGGCGGCAGTATCGCCGATAGCTCTAGCAACGGATCGGTCAATGGGAATTGGTTTGTCGGCGGTCTCGTGGGAAATAATTCCGTTGGCAGCATCATAAACTGCTGCAGCACCGGTATGGTCACGGGAAAGGGTGATATCGGTGGTCTCGTGGGGCACAATGGCTACCCTGAGCGGAGCAATGCCGTCCTTGCCAACTGCTACAGCACCGCCATAGCTAGTGGAGGTTACAGAGTCGGCGGGCTCGCGGGCTCGAACGACAAAGGCAGCATCACCACGTGCTTCAGTGCCGGTGCGGTCACAGGAATTGGGGATGTCGGCGGTCTCGTGGGAAACAACTCCGTTGGCAGCATAACCAATAGCTACAGCACAGGAAACGTCAGCGGAGATGAGGTTGTCGGCGGCCTCGTGGGATGGAACTACAATGGAAGTATCGCTATGAGCTACAGCATCGGCACGGTCACTGGAAAATGGATTGTTGGCGGTCTCGTTGGGTACAACGCGGAGAGCAGCATCAACATTAGCTACAGCAGCAGTGAGGTCATAGGGCATGGGTATATTGGCGGCCTCATTGGGTGCAACGAGGACAGCAACATCACTATGAGCTACAGTAGCGGTGTGGTCACTGGGAATGAGGATGTCGGCGGTCTTGTGGGCTACAACTGGTTGAGCTCGTCAGATGTTGGCAGCACGACCTTTAGTTTCTGGGATATGGAAAGCTCCGGTCAGACCACCAGTGCTGGCGGAGAGGGCAAAACCACGTCCGAGATGCAGACGGCCAGCACATTCCTTGAAGCCGGCTGGGACTTTATGGATGAAACCAACAACGGCACGGTGGACATCTGGTGGATTCTTGAGGGGCAGGATTATCCGAGACTTTGGTGGGAAACCCACGATTGACTATACCTGTGGCATAAATTGTCTATGGCTAAGCCATAAATTGTCTATCGACTATTGTCGATTGACCATTTATAAATCGTCAATCGTAAACCTGTCCTGAGCAAAGTCGAACGGATCGAAAATCGTAAATTGTTTATTAGTCTTCGAAGGGCAGGCTTGCCGAGTAGTTCGGTGCTTCCTTGGTTATCTGGATATCGTGCGGGTGGGACTCGTGGACCGAAGCGGCACTAATCCTTACGAATCGGCTGGTCTTTTTCAACTCTTCGATATTTCTTGCCCCGCAGTAGCCCATACCGGCCCGCAGGCCGCCGACTAATTGATAGACGAAATCACCTAACGTCCCACGGTAGGGCACCCGGCCTTCGACGCCTTCGGGTACGAGCTTGCTCGCTTCGGTCGAGCTGCTCTGGCCGTAACGCTCGGCGGAGCCTTTGACCATCGCGCCCAAAGAACCCATGCCCCTGTATTCCTTGAACTGTCTGCCCTTGTAGATGACCAACTGGCCCGGGCTTTCTTTGAGGCCTGCGAACAGCGAGCCTATCATTACGCTCGAAGCCCCGGCGGCGATTGCCTTGGCGATATCTCCCGACTGCCGGACGCCGCCGTCGGCGATGACGGGGATATTGTGCTTTTGAGCTACCTTTGCACAGTTCATTATCGCCGAGACCTGCGGCACTCCGACGCCGGATATGATTCTGGTGGTGCAAATGGCACCAGGGCCGATACCGATTTTCACCGCGTTCGCACCGGCGGCAATCAAATCCTCCGCCGCCTTTGCGGTCGCGATATTGCCTGCGATAACGTCGATCTTATAGTCGGCCTTGATCTTCTTTACTGTATCGATGACGTTCTGCGAATGGCCGTGAGCGGTATCGACCACGAGAATATCGGCGTCCGCTGCTATCAGGGCCTCGATTCGCTCGTAATCTTGGACGCTCACCGCAGCACCGACCCGGAGCCTGCCCCGCCCGTCCCTTGCCGATATGGGATATTGCTGGACGCGGTCGATGTCCCTCATTGTAATCAGGCCGGCCAGCTCGCCTTTGCCGTTGACCAGCAGCAGCTTTTCGACCTTGTGCTTCTGCAGGATTTCCTTTGCTTGTTCGAGCGTGGTTCCAGCCGGGCCTGTCACCAGGTTATCCTTTACCATGACGGAGCTTATCTCGGCATCGTAGTCTTTGAGAAACTTCAAATCCCGGCGAGTCAGAATGCCAACGAGCTTTTTGCCGTCGACAATTGGAACGCCGGAGACGTTTTGCTCTTTCATAAGCTCCTGTGCTCTTCTAACCGGCTGGCCCGGCGATAATGTTACCGGGTCGAGAATCACGCCGTGCTCGGAACGCTTGACTTTTGCCACCTCCCGTTTCTGCTCCTCGATCGAGAGGTTCTTATGGATGATGCCGATCCCGCCTTCCTGGGCCAGCGCGATGGCCAGTGCCGCCTCGGTTACGGTATCCATCGCCGCCGAGATAATCGGGATATTGATTGTGATATTGTCGGTCAACTGAGTGCGGGTGTCGGCCTGGCTCGGCACGAAATCACTCTTAGCCGGGACCAGCAGAACATCGTCGAAGGTTATACCTTCCGCAACAATTTTACTGTTATCCATTTTTAGCTCCAGATATTAGTCGCCTTCTTGGCCTGGTATTAAAATCCCCAATTATAATCAAAGAGTAATCGAATATCAAAAATCAAATATCAAAATGTCATTTTTTTAGGTTCGCGTCCATCAGTGTCGCGGGCATCCTGCCCGCGATTCGAGGGCGGGATGCCCTCGACACGTTAGCCACCCGTTTTCCATCAATCCTATCGGGATGGGGATGGTTTTCCCTGGCTAAATAAGTATAACGTGCCATTTTGCAATTTGCATTTTGGTTTTTGATATGTATCATTGCCGTGGATGTCTGAAATAAAAGAAATTCTGGTTGCCACCGGCAATCCGGGCAAGATTGTTGAAATAAGGGCGATGCTCGACGCCGACGTTCGATGGCTGGGCCTCGCGGACCTTCCGCCGATGGCCGAAATCGAAGAAGACGGCACGACTTTCGCCGAGAACACCCGCAAAAAAGCCGCCGGTTATGCTAAAGCGACCGGCCTGTGTACACTTGCCGACGATTCCGGGCTGGTCGTCGATGCTCTCGGCGGGGCTCCCGGCGTGAAATCCGCCCGGTTCTCCGGCGAAAAACCCAAAGACGCCGACCGGACGCTGATCGACCATCGAAATATCGCAAAAACGCTGGAGCTTCTCAAAGGCATACCCGAAGAGAAACGCACGGCGAGATTTGTCTGCCGCCTGTGCCTGGCAAGCCCCGGGGAAATCCTGATTGAAACCGAAGGAACGCTTGAAGGTCTTATAACCGACAGGGAAATCGGTCAGAACGGCTTCGGCTACGACCCGATTTTTTTCGTGCCGGAGTTGAACAAAACCGTCGCCCAGTTGATGAGCGAAGAAAAAAACGCCATCTCCCACCGCGGCAACGCCATCCACAAGCTAAAACCGCTGCTTGATGAACTCCTGAAAACCGGCCTGTAATCTACAAAGTGGCAATCACCGCGATAGCGGGCAGGATGTTCTGGAACGCATGCACGCATGATGTGACTAATATCGCCCGCCACCATGAGCGCCTTCGCCAGCCTAAATACGAACATGAGAAGACGAAGAACGGCCAAATCACCCCCAGCCCCCATGCCGGCGCCATGAGTGAGTGCACTGTCGCCCAAATAATCGCCGAGATTATTGCCAGCCGGACCGGCCGTTTCGTTATAAATGACAATATCCAAAGCCCGCCGGCCATGAGCAATGTCTCTAAAGGCGGGCCGATTATAACCAGCAAAATGAAAAGGCCGATGGCGGAACCTTCGAATTCCGGGGTGGTTTCTTCCGTCATTATTCCGGTTAACCCCAGAATCATCGAGATTATAAGTGAAGGTACAAGACTGATAAGCCCCGTGCGCAGAACGTACTTCCACATCGAAATTTGATTATCAAATAGCAGGGAAAGCAGCCACGGCTGCTTTTTCTGCTCGACTGTCGTATTCTGTTCCGATTCCACGTATTACCTCTTTAAATGTTCAGCAAAGTACCCAATATACCTGAAAAACGCAATGATTAAACTCATTTTTGTGGCCGAATTGAAGGCTCAAATGTCTTTAGGAGTCAATTATGACCTGTTGGGCGACCTAATAGTGACACTAAAACCCGATAATTGTTTTCTCTTGACATTTCTACGGCATGCCGGTATTTGTCCAATTCTAAATTTTGTAGTCGAAATAGCCGAAGAGTGGTTCGGGAACAATCGTTTTGTCCCGTTTGAGACGGCAAACCCTGGGTAAAACCCAGGGTAAAGTATGTGTTTAGCCTGCTATTAGTATTGATAGTGACGATTTAACAGCTAATTCTTCCGTCAAAAGCGTTAATTGCCGACAAAGACGCCCGATTGCAGCTTCAAAACCTGCATATCAGCATTGTTTTCAGGCTAAACACGTACAGGGTAAAAACCCTGGGTAAAACCCAGGGCTAAATACTTATAGGTAAGCTTTTTTTATGGCAAAAACAACTTCTAAGAAGTCTCTGGTGATAGTCGAATCTACCGCCAAGGCGAAAACTATACAAAAATATCTCGGCCCTGGCTTCCAGGTAAAGGCTTCGGTGGGGCACGTGCGCGACCTTCCTTCGAAAGATCTGAATGTAGATATCGAAAACGATTTCGAGCCGACCTACGAAATTATACACGGCAAGGAACGAACCGTAAAAGCACTGAAAGCGGCGATAAAGAGCTGTGACAAGCTTTACCTAGCGACTGACCTTGACCGTGAAGGTGAGGCGATTGCATGGCATCTTGCCCAGTTGCTCGGATTTCCGGATGAAAAGACCTATCGCGTTATATTCAACGCTATAACACATAATTCGATCAGGCAGGCTTTTGAGAAGCCGGGTAAGCTCGATATGGATAAGGTTATGGCCCAGCAGGCCCGGCGAATCCTTGACCGGATTGTCGGCTATCAGATCAGTCCGTTGCTATGGAAGAAAATTGCCTATGGTCTTTCAGCCGGCCGAGTTCAATCGATTGCCACCAAAATGATCGTTGAAAAAGAGAAGGAAATCCGAGACTTCAAACCCAAGGAATACTGGCTGATTCCCGCCGTTTTCACGGCTGATTTGCAGAACGACTATAGCCGCCAGTGGCTCGATTTTATGCAGACCAAGTCCGAGAACGACAAGCCGCCCACTCTTGCAGAACAAAGTAAATGGCTTACGGAGCATAAAGCATTCAAAGCCGAACTCTACAAG
>DQCG01000577.1:0-468 GCA_003533825.1 Phycisphaerales bacterium | reverse complement strand
ATGCGCGTCGCCCAGCAGTTGTACGAGGGCATAGACCTGGGCTCGATGGGTTCACTTGGCCTTATCACGTATATGAGAACCGACAGCACACACCTTTCGGGTGAAGCTGTCAAGGAGGTGCGAAGGTACATCGGCGCGCACCTCGGCGAGGATTACCTGCCCAAGGAAGCCAAGTTTTACGCTTCCAAGAAAAACGCTCAGCAGGCCCACGAAGCCATCCGCCCGACCGACGTGGATCTTACGCCGGACGATATCAAGCCGTTTCTGAGCAACGAGCAATATAAACTCTATAATCTTGTCTGGCGCCGTTTCGTCGCCTGCCAGATGTCTTCGGCTATATGGGATGTAACGAATCTGAATATCTCGGCAGACACGCCGGTAGGTTGTTGCCGGTATCGAACGACCGGCCGAATCCTGGTCTTTGACGGCTTTACGAAAATCTGGCCGATTACGTCAAACGAGCAGGAG
>DQCG01000480.1 GCA_003533825.1 Phycisphaerales bacterium | reverse complement strand
TTGACAATGGGTAGGGGTATACCCGTAAAACGACAAAAATACAAATGCTGTCGAATATACGGACGGTTGTCTCGATTCTACATATACTAAACAGTTCCTGAACAACTTTTCATCCTTATTCGCCTCGTGTTCGAATACCACTTTATATTTCTTTAATAACTGATTATAGGCGCTATTTCCCAGTATTTTTCTTAGCTCCAAGTTCTTACCAAAAAGTTTAAGCGCGTTAAGCATCCATTTCTCAAGTACCAAGGAACTTAAGGCAGAGATAAAGTGGCCGACCAGATAACCCGCTCCCAACAAAGCTGCACAACTATATACATTCATCCCGCTTAAGCTCCCGCTAAAAGCGTCAATTATTCCGACTTCCTCTTTCGTTTGCATGTAGAAAGCAAATATGCAACTGATAAATAACAGCCCCGGCAGCAAATATCCCAAAATGTCATATATTGTTGTCTTTATGCTTAGATTCATTTTCTGCTCCCTCTCTATATCGCAAACACAATATGCAAATTCCGGATTCCTAAAAATCTTATTAGGGGGATTCCGGGGATATCATACCTATTTCCATCCAATATACGTCCCAATCCCACTAATAATCGAAAAAGCCATTTCTAACGACTACAGATCAAAGATGCCCCGTTTCATCGCTCGCTGCGTATAAATCTATACTGCTCCGGCCGCATCTTCAATAAGAAATCTCGAATTCCGGCCTTTCTATATCTTACAGCGTTTGTCGATGGCAAAATGTAGATGAAAAAAAACAGAAATATTTAAAATATGTTCTTGACTTACTCTTCACAAAGCCTGCCGGAATCGAGTGAATTAGCGAATTTGTGGATTAGAGAATTAGAAACAAATGAAAAAATCCGCGGTTAAATCCTTTGTTTTTTTGAGGGGATATACAGGATTAACAAAAGGATTCCGTATAAATTATCGAGAATATCCACCGTAAGGTGTCCTGTGGACTGTTATCCAGTCAAAAAGTCTTATTTTTATCTTTTATTAAACAGTGTCAGTCCTGGACGATTTCGATATTTTCCGGCCGGAGGCGTTTCAGGCCGGGCAGTTGGTTTCTGCCTAATTGTGCGTCGATCAGAACGGAACTGTCGGTGTACTGCTCGTTAATAATCCGCCCGCGGGCCCGGAGAAAGCTCTGGACCTTTCCGTTCGACTGGCTGGAGGTGACACGCAGCAGAAGCTCGGCACCCTTATATTTGGCCGTGATCGCCTCGCTCAGATTGTCGAGGCCGTAGCCGGTTCTGGCTGAGATGCTGACTGCATCTCGATAGAGCGTTTGCAGGGTTTCCAGATCGCCGATGTTCCTGACGACGTCGACCTTGTTAAGCACCTCTAAAATTGGCTTCTCGCCGCAGCCGATTTCTTTTAAGACGTTGTTGACGGACTCGATTTGCTTGAGCGCATCGGGGCTGGATACATCGATAATGTGCAGGAGCAGATCGGCGTTGAATGCCTCTTCGAGCGTTGCCCTGAACGAGGCGACAAGTTGGTGCGGCAGCTTTTTCACAAAGCCGATGGTATCGCTTATGAGCACTTCGGTGCCCCTGGCCGGCGCCCATCTTCTCGTTCGCGTATCGAGGGTCGCGAAGAGCCGGTCTTCGACGAAGACGCCCGCATCGGTAAGCGTGTTGATCAGCGTGCTTTTTCCGGCGTTGGTGTAACCGACGAGGCAGATTTTGAAGAGCCCTTTTCGCCCGTCGATCTCGCGAATCCTGCGCCTGTCGATATTTTGAAGCTCTCGTTTGAGGTCGGTGATTCGTTTGCTGACGAGGCGCCGGTCGATTTCGAGCTGCTGCTCGCCGGGGCCTCTTGTTCCGATGCCGCCGACCGTTCCGGCTGCGGTTGCTCCGCCAGCGCCGGCGACGCTGTCTAAGTGCGACCACATTCGCGTCAGGCGGGGGTATGTGTATTCCAACTGGGCCAGTTCGACCTGGAGCCTGGCCTGGCGGGTTTTGGCCCTGGTGGCGAAAATGTCCAGAATCAGCTCGCTGCGGTCGAGGACTTTGACTTCGATAATCGCCTCAAGCTCACGAATCTGGGCCGGCGAGAGATCGTTATCGAATATTACGACGTCGGCACCGAACCGCCTGACACGTCCGGCGAGCTGGTCTGCTTTGCCCTTACCTATGTAGGTAGCAGGGTTTATCTTGCGGATTTTCTGCTGAAATCTGTCGACGACGACCGCTCCGGCACTTTCGGCCAGGGACGTAAGCTCTGCTAAATCGTCGCCGTTACCGGCACCGCGGAGCACGGCGGCGACCAGAATCGCTCGCTCTTTTCTGACTTTTAACGTCTGGCGAAACTTCTCCAACTAAAATGTACCTCCAAAATCGCGGGGTTATTTTAACATATTTGATTAAATTGCTCAAGAAATCATCAAAATACAGCGAAAATGAGCTTTTTTAATACTATAAACCAATATTTATAGGACATATTTACTGTTTTTCGGCAAAAATCGAGAGGGATTTATTTTTTTTGACTTGAAAATGTGAAAAATCTGCTTTAGAGTGATGGCTTGTGCAATTTTTGACGAATTAAATGTAACGTTATTTTTGGTAACTCCTGATATTAGAGGGATAGTAAGGGTATTTTTTTTATGTTGAAAGTTAAATCGCGGGCAGGCGAATCAGTTCAGCAAATGATACGGCGCTTTAAAAAAATGTGCGAAAAAGAAGGTCTAATCCGGGACATGAAACGTAACGCTTATTACGAAAAGCCTTCTGAGAAAAATCGCCGGCGAATGCGCAAAGCCCAGCGAAATGTCAACCGCTTCTAAAAGTTTTCTTGCGAGGCGTTTTTCAGTCGCATCTCATCCGAGCAAGCCCAATAAAACCTGCTCGGTTTTTATTTATAACCCGGCGGAAGTTTCACATTCAGTCGTCGTCATTGCGTTCCCCGCCGGAGCTATTCACCGAGGCCGCACAGCCCCAGAATATTCCCACCCATAATCATTGCCTTCTCATCCTTCGCCACCTCGCCGTCCAGCATCGCATCGTACATCGCGACGCAGACGTGCATCAGCCCAAACGGCACATCGCTACCGAAGTCTGTCTGATTGCATTGTTTGTTCTTGATATTTAGCTTGCCGATGCGTATAATATATCCATCTCCTTCTGCGTAACCAGCTTGCGATGTTCAATGGGTTCGATCAGATGACCAGCAATGATGAGAAAATTGATGGCCCGCCGAATAAGAAGAAGCCGTTCTTCTCCGCCTCATCCGAAGATGTAACCGGCTCGTACGGCGGTTTCGGTGATATGCTCGGCAGCCGG
>DQCG01000504.1 GCA_003533825.1 Phycisphaerales bacterium | reverse complement strand
AAGCCGTATGCCGAACTCCCGACGAAGGGCAGAATCGGCCTGCAGGGAAAACACGCCGGGGCACCAATCTGGTTCCGAAACATAAAAATCAGAGAACTGAAGAAGTGATTATATAACAGGAGTATTTGCAATGCAGTTGAACAGAAAAATCGCACTGTGTATTGCGGCTACATTTTGCCTGCCCGCAATTTTAATCGCCTACGAGTTGCCGACGGCGGCGCCTGAACAGGTCGGCCTCTCGGCGGAAAAGCTGCAGCGGGCACAGGCGGCGATGCAGAAACTCGTTGACGATAAACGTATCGCCGGTGGCGTGATTGTTGTGGCCCGCCGGGGCAAGGTAGTGCAGTTCGAGGCCTGCGGAATGATGGACATCGAAGCCAAAAAACCCATGAAGCGTGACACCATCTTCCGCTTCTATTCGATGAGCAAGCCGATAACAAGCGTCGCGGTGATGATTCTCTACGAGCAGGGAAAGATCGAGCTGGATGATCCCGTATCGGAATACATACCTCAATTCAAAGGACTCAAAGTTGTCGCCGATCCGGACGCCGAGGAAATCACGGAGGTGGAAGCAAAGCGTCAAATGACCGTCCGCGACCTGATGCGGCATACATCCGGCCTGACGTACGGATTTTTCAGTAATACCGCCGTCGATAAGCTTTACCGCAAGAGCGTACAGTTAGGGGGCAGTGGCGTCACGCTCGAAGAGATGGCAAAAAACCTGGCCCCAATCCCCCTGCTGTATCAACCGGGAACAAAATGGCATTACAGTGTCTCGACCGATGTGCTTGGACGCGTTGTTGAGGTGGCATCCGGGCAAAGCCTGGATAAATTTTTCGCCGAGCGCATCTTCGAACCTTTGGGAATGGCTGACACCGCCTTTTACGTGCCGGCCGGCAAGATCGACCGCTTTGCGACAAACTACGGCCCGAATCCCCAGGGCGGCCTTAGACCGATCGATAAGCCGGAGACGACACGATATGCAAAGATGCCGACCTTCTTCTCCGGCGGGGGCGGACTGGTCTCAACTGCGGGCGATTACATGCGTTTCTGCCTGATGCTACTCAACAAAGGCGAGTTCGGCGGCAAGCGCCTGCTCAAAACCGA
This sequence comes from Phycisphaerales bacterium, assembly GCA_003533825.1. Taxonomy (GTDB): domain Bacteria; phylum Planctomycetota; class Phycisphaerae; order Sedimentisphaerales; family Anaerobacaceae; genus JAFGPJ01. The sequence goes on along the minus strand of DQCG01000504.1, from coordinate 1,976 downwards.
AACCGTTGAGATGATGACGAAGGACCAGCTTCCCGAGCAGGCTTACCCCATAGGAACCGGCGGCCGGGCCGGCGTCGGATTCGGCCTCGGCTTTTCGGTACGTGTAGAGAGCAGTGACGCGGCACCAGCCTCGCGAGTGGGCGAGTACGGCTGGGGCGGAATGGCAAGCACCCATTTCTGGATCTCCCCGCGTGATGAGATAGCCGTAATCGTACTCACACAGCACATCCCCTACTCGAACCGCGCCGAACGTGCCGTAAAACCAATTATCTACGAGGCAATCTCAGCCGGCAGGTAGGGTGGGCATTGCCCACCGATCAAAGCCAGTGACATCTGTGATAAAAAAGCTACGTCCCTATTAAAACTTCAGGTAGTCTGTCTTATTGGACAGGTCGGCTATTTTTTTCAGGGCCTCGTCGGCAGCGCTGCGTACCTGGTCCTCTTCATCGTTGACAGCCTGCCTGAGGGCAGATATAACCGGCTTGGTTGAGATGCCAATGGCGCCTAAGGCTTGGGCGGCATGTTTGCGTACCTTCCACTCTTCGTCATCCAGTGCGCCAATGAGCCGGTCGAGGGCCGGTTTGGACGGAGGGCCGATGGCGGCCAAGGCCAAAGCGGCCGGGCTGCGCACCTGCCATTCTTCGTCTGCCAACGCCTCGATCAGGGCTGGTACGGCCGGCGCCGATGCGGGCCCGAGGGCTGCCAACGCCTCGGCGGCCGGTTTGCGAACGTGCCATTCTTCATCTGCCAGTGCAGCGATCAACGGCGGGATTGCCTGCTCTGTCACTAATCCCATGCGCGACAAGGCAATGGCCGCGGCTTTGCGAACATGCCATTGCTCGTCAGCAAGCCTTTCGATGAGATGGCTAATAGCACCCCTCGCGCTCAGTCCCATGCCTGCGAGCGCCTCGACCGCCTGCTCCCGCTGGCGCCACTCGTCGCTGGACAGGGCTTCGAGAAGCCTGCGAATCTCCGGGTCCTCTGTTGTTATCCATATTGTTTCCAGCCATGTCTCCACCAACTCAGGCCACCTCGTGATCGGAAGTTCTGTACGACGCAGTCCAAACGCGTGTTTGCCTTGCGCGAACAAGTGCATTTCGACAGGCACATTCGCGTTTTTGAGAGCAGCATAGTAAAGAAGTGAGTACTCAACAGGATTTGTAGGGTCGTCTTGAGCGTGCAGGAGAAAAGTCGGCGGGGTTTGATTGGTGACGCGAATGTCCGGGTTTAGCTTTGAAAGGTCACTTTTGTAGGCGATCGACATATGGCCCGGATAAATAGCAACCGCGAAATCCGGACGGCAGCTTTTTTTGTCAGCCGCGTCTATGGGCGAGTACGCACGATCAAAATGCGTGCTTATCGATGCCACCAGGTATCCGCCGGCCGAAAATCCCAGGACTCCAATCTTGTGTGGATCAATATTCAACTCGGCCGCGTTAAGGCGCAGAAGCCCTAACGTTCTCTGCGCATCCTGCAACGCCATCAGTGGTCTCGGATTGATAAAGCTCCTGCTCGTCCAGTCAAATTTCGGCCCCGAGCCAGGAACGCGGTACTTCAAGAGAACGCCCGTGATCCCTTTGGAGGTCAGCCAGTCACAGACTTCCGTGCCTTCAAGGTCCATGGCCAGAATTTTATAGCCTCCGCCGGGAAACACGACTACCGCGGCTCCGGTATTCTTTCCCTTTGGCGAGTAAACCGTCATCGTCGGCTTCGACACATTATTTACCACAACAGCCGGCTTGCCGGCAAACAGCTCCTCCGTCGTTTCAGCGAACTCCGGCCCCGGGACAGGTTTCGCATCAGGCACCGCCCCCGGCCAGATCGGGATTTGAGTATGTCCCGGCNNACGGCTGCCAGACATTCGTCTGAGCTCTCAGATCGCCAAACGCAAACACAACACAGAAAGCAAAGAGCAAAGCACATTTTATTCGCCGGCGGGTGTTCAATACCAATTTCATAAGTGGATCTCCAATTTT
>DQCG01000091.1 GCA_003533825.1 Phycisphaerales bacterium | reverse complement strand
AAAATAAAATATTACGACGCCGAACGAAATGAGGTTGAGAAAGGTCGTCTTCGGCAATCCGCTCTTGAGAACTGGTCACCTATAGAACGCGATAAAGTGGCAAGTCAGAAAGATCTTGATTACCTGGTCAATCTTCTCAATCTAAATCCTGACAGGCATATATCTGCGGTTGTCTCCAGGGGCGCCGAGCCGAACACACTGGCGATCCAGTATGACGTTTACGAAATAAATCCGTGGCATTTCTTCGCCCAGGCGGATAACTCCGGTACAGACGAAAGGCAATGGGCTCCGAAAGTCGGCGTGATTAATACGAACCTTTTGGGCATAGATGACAGATTAACCGCCATCGTTCAGGCTGCTTTGGATTCTCTCGATGAGAACTATTCAGTGTTCGGCAGCTACGACTTTCCGGTAATGGGTCCCCGGCTTCGTCTTAACCTTTACGGTGGATACAGCGAGTTCGACATAGACCCGGAGTCCGGGCCGTTTAACTTCCTCGGCAGCGGTTCGTTTTACGGAGCTATACTGCGTTACAACATCTACCAGGAACAAAATTGGTTCTTCGACATTACCGGGTTTCTAAGCAACGAGGAAAGTGAGATCGACTCTTCAGCGTATGAGTTGTTCGGAACTGATGTTTTCGCAAGTGACATTGAAATGCAATTATGGGGAATCGGGGCAAATATTCATCACCGGGATGACATGTCGAATACTTCTATAGCATTCAACTGGGCCCAGAACATCGGCGGCTCCGACCAGGATGCGTTTTGGGATCCTGCGACGCTTACCGGTGCCCGGTGGAACGCGGAGCGAGACTTTTCGATTTTTACGACGGCGGCCAACCACAGCCAGTACATAGATGAAAATAAGGTTCAGCAGATCAGAGGTAATATCAGATGGGTAGAGCCGTCCGAAAGATTAGTACCGGCAAAAATGACCTCCTTCGGAGGCATGTACTCGGTAAGAGGATACGACGAATATGAAATCATCGCCGACGGCGGAGTATTGGGTTCAATTCAATACGAGTACGATCTGGTCAGAAACAGCCAGGCGATAGAGTCCGAAACCATAATAAGCGAAGAGCTAAAGAAACTGGCACCGCTGGCCTTTTTTGATTTCGGCCGGACCAAGGTACAAGACCAGGTGGAAGGTGAGCAGGGAAATCAGACGATCTACTCGATAGGCATCGGTGCGGTGTTCGAGATTGGGAATAATTTCAGCGGAGCATTATATTACGGCCATCCGCTCAAGGATACCCTCGATACCAATAAAGGCAACGGCCGGCTTAACGCAAGCGTAATGCTACGGTGGTAAGTGTTTAACCTGACAAGTATGCTGGGGGATGAATATATAGTGCACGGACGAAAATAACAATTGTTACTTTTATGAAGGGGACGGATGATGGAAAGATTAAGAAATAGTGTGAAAAGGTATTATTGGGGGAGGTTGATAAGATACTTCCTGACGTGTTGGTTGATTTTGAGCACGTCGCTACAGGTCGTGATGGCCGCACCTACCGGTGGTGTTGTCGACCTAACCGATCCGAGGAATGGCAATGCCACTATCTTCGAGAACGCCGGTTTTGATGAGCTTACTACTCTTGTAGACGTTGCAACCCAACGGACAATTATTAACTGGGCAGGTTTGGATACGGCGGGTGGCGATCCTGGTGTTCGAGAGACCCTTGCTTTCACACAAACTTTGGCCGATTCTGCTGTGCTGAACAGAGTTTCCGGAGGCATGACGTATTTTAACGGAGACCTGACCGCCCCGGGCATGCGTATCTTTATGGTTAATCCCGCAGGTATCATATTCGGCGGCGGACCAACTGGAGCACGTGTAAATGTCTCGCAGTTAGTAGCTTCAGGTCTGAATATGTCAAATGATGCGTTCCACGCTGTCCTGGACGACGTGAGCAACGAGATGGTATTCGAAGGCGGTTACGGGGAAGTGAAAAACTATGGCTTAATCGAAGCAACTGATAGCGTCCATCTTATCGGTAGAAAGGCCTGGAATACCGGCACTATCAGAGCTAATGAAGGGTCGAAATTGATCGTGATGGCTGCCGGTGAAAAGGTGTATATTGCTCAGGATGGAAGCAATGTCAGAGTCGAACTCTTGGTAGAACCGGCGGATGTTGATCCTGATGTTCGGAACGCAAGTAACCTCCAGGCTCATAATGGAACGATAGTTCTCGCCGCCGGCGATACCTTTTCCGGGGCTATTTCCAGGGCTATTCTAAACGTTGGTATCATTGAAGCTTCCGGCGGTACAGTAACGGCCCGGGCCGGACAAGTTAATAACAACGGTAAAATCATTGTTAGTGGCAGCGAGAATGGCGGCACCGTTAACCTGGCCGGGTCCGAAAGTGTGTCTATTGGTCTTGATGGTTTGAAGGAAGTAGCCGGCAGCATCGAGGCAAATGCCGGAACCGAAGGTAACGGTGGAAGCGTAACCATAGAAACCGATGATTTGTTTGAGATGGGTGCAGATTCATTGATTACCGCAAGAGGCGGCAGTGTATCAGGTAACGGCGGGCATGTGAAAATTACCAGCGAGACCTTTGTAATTGCCGGTGATATCGACGCTTCGCCTGCGAGTACGGATTTCGAACCGGGCACCCTGATGATTGATTCTTCGAGCGTTACTATCGCAAACGGCTTGAATCCCGCCGACGACGGTGATATACCGGCCACTCCGGCCGAAAACACTCTTTACGAGGTGGATATCGAAAATCTCTCGGACAAAGGAACGAGTGTTGTTGTTAACGCGGATGACAAGATTACCGTGAAAGATATAGCAGATGGTACGATCAAAGGGGGCTTTGGTAATATTGAGCTTTACGCCACAGGTCCCTTCAGTTCCGTTACGTTCGACGACAATACGAACACGATAAGGACAACTCTCGGCGATATCGCTATCGGGGCCGGATCGGAAGGCATTAATATCGGCAACCTGATAACCGGCGATGCGGAGCTGGGAGCAACGCCGGGCCGGATTATCCTTGGCACGACCCAGGCAGGTGATTTAGATCCCGGAGATATAACCACCGGAGATCTAATCATCGAGGGCGGCTCGGGCCACGCTGAAATCAATGTAGATTCTGCCGGTGAGCTTACTGTCAACGGCGATGTTATTGTAGGAACTTCGGCAATAGATAATATGGAAGGCTCGGACGCCGAAGCCATGATTTACCTGAAGGCCGGCGACCATGCGAATATCAACCAAGAAGTCAGTGCCTTTGCCGATGCTACAAACCCCGGCGATTCCACTGCTTATATTGAGATTAGTGCAGGTACAAATGATATGGTAGAGGGTGACGCATTTATAAACGGCAACGTGTTGGCTGATGCGTCGGCAAGTGATGGAACAGCCGAGGCTATTGTAAAAATAGAGGCATGGAGCAAAGTTCTGTTTGCAGATGGAGTCGAGGTTCACGCTACAGCCGATGATGAAGCAGCCAAGGCGACCGAGGCGACGAACTATGAGGATGACGAAGACCCGGATCCGTATGAAAGCGGAGATCACGCTCAAATTATAATCAAAGCGGAGAATAAAACGCTGACCGGACTACCGGACTTTTTCCTGGATAATCACATGGGGAGCCTTGTCGAAGGCAACGTGCTGACTAATGACCTCGGTCCGACGGACAAAGCAGAATTAGTCACCGATCCGAGTCATGCGGAGTCGTTTACATTGAACGAAGACGGTACCTTCAGCTATACTCCTAAAGCAGGCTATGTGGGTGACGACACCTTCACGTACAGAGTCACAAGCGAGGTGGAGGAACCGACTGGTCCGGTTTTAGTTACAATCACTATGACCAATGACCTTCCTGTTGTGACTGACGAGGCTGAGGTAATCCATATGGGCGATCTGCTTAGCAGCAATGTGCTGACCAATGATACCGACATAAATGAAGACCAGCTCAAAGTTGTACTGGACGGCACCGCACCGGAGCACGGCACGGTGACGCTGAACGCTAACGGCACTTACACTTACAAGCCGGATGATGGCTATGTAGGAGAGGACAGCTTCAAATATGAAGTTGCAGACGGCCAACTTGATGAACTTGGAAACCCCGTTGTTGTTGTAGGTACTGCCACAATCACCATAAGCAATAACCTGCCGACCCCGAAGGATGATACGGCGACGACCAGAACATCTGTACCCGTCAGCGGCAACGTGCTGAAAAATGATACCGATCCGGACAACGATTCTCTGAAAGTGGTATTAAACGGCACCGAGCCGGAGCACGGAACGTTGAAGCTGAATGCGGATGGTTCTTTCACCTACACGTCGGATGATGACTTTGTCGGAGAAGACAAATTCACGTATATACTTACGGACGGCGCAATTGATGCCGAACCTATCATCGGCACAGTGATAATTACAGTCGATGAAATGCCGATATTTATACCTCCGGCACCGCTTCCCGAGAAAATCGAATTCGAGATTTCGGGCTGCCCGGCGCTGGCAAAATGGGTGGCAGAGGAGCTCGGAGTCGACGAAAGAATGATCGATATTTGGATTGTCAACACTCTGGCCTCTTCCAGGAACATAAATCCGGTCGATACTTACACAAGGTTAAAGGCGGCCGCGATAGTCCTGCAGGATTCCGATGGCGTTTATATCGGCGCTCTGACACAGGTTGTAAATGAGTTTGCTTCGAGCTTTACACCGCCGACCGAGGAGCAGATGGCATCAATCGCCGAGGCAATAACACGCAACGGTGACGACGACAGCCATTATGCCTTAGCCGGAAAATACCTTAGAGCACTGGCTGACTATATCGGCATCCTGAATTATGAGATGGGTTTTTCGCCGATGGAATCGGTACAATTTGTCACGGATAAATATATTAACCGGTTGACCGGGGATGAGAATGTCGGCGTAGCTGCTTTCCTTGCGGCAAGTGCATCTGCTCTGGCAGGATAAAAAGAAGGTTAACATCTTATTTGCGAAACTTAAGTTTGCCGTCAGGGACTATTCAACCGTCCCTGACGGCAACTTTTTATTCGGCATCGAATGATATTATCATTCGACGGCTTGTGCAATCGGGGCGTAAGCCACTCGTTTACGGACGCGGATTTCTTCGGCTCGCTGCTGAAGTCTTGCCGCCTCCGCCATGTTTCCGGTCTCGCGGTTAAGCTGAACCTGCGTCTCGAGCACATCGGCCACGTTCGGGTGGTACTCGTCAAAAATATTCTCGAGTATATCCAATGCCCTGAGGCACAGGCTTTGCGCTTCGGAGTATTTACCCTGATTTATATACACCTTTGCCAGGCTGTTAAGAGCGACCGCTTCGCGTTCGCTGTCAGCGCCATTCGAGTTTTCCAGGACTTCCAGCGCTCTTTGAAGAACATCCTCGGCCCTGTTGTATTTTTTGCTTGAGATATAGAATTGTCCCAGCCGGCTCAAGACATCGCATTCGACCATGTGCCCGGAATCGGCCGGATTTCCAACCGCGGCCAGAGATTTTTCGAGCAGCTTTTTTGCGTTGACCATATCCCCCCTGGCCTCGTATATACTCGACATTACCAGCCAGAGAGGTACGAGAAAACGATGATCCGGGCCATAGATTTGCTGCTGTATCGGCAGCGCCCGGGAAATCAACTCTTCGGCCTCGGCATAACGCTCCTGCGGAACATATAATGCCGCTATACTGCAAAGCACCCTTGTCGTATAAAGGTGGTCTGGCCCATAGTTATTTTCGATAGTAGCTATCGCCTTTTTGAAATAAGACTCGGCATTTACATAGTCACCCTGTGCCGCGAGCAGGCGGGCCATATCCACCTTGAACGGTGCCAGATCAGGATCATCTTCGAGATTATATTCCCGCATAACAGTTATCGCCCTGTCGAGAGTTTCCACGGCCTCCTGGTATCGGCTCTGCTTCTGGTATATCTCGCTCAGAATCCTCAATGTGTACGCCACATAGGGGTGACTTTGACTATAGAGTTTTTCCTGCAGCTCCAAACCCGACCGGCACGTTGTCTCGGCCTCGGCGAGCTTTCCCTGGTTCTTGTACAGATACGCAAGGTCCAGCATACAGGCGCACACTTCGGAATCGGAAGCGTTTGTCTTTTTTGCCAGATTAAGCGCCCTCTCCAAAAAAGGCCGGGCCTTTTCATAGCCGCCGGATGCCATGTAAACTCTTGCCATCGATCTCAGCGAACCGCATGAGTGGGACATTTTTGCCGGCGCCGCCCACGCACCGGCTACGCCCGTAGAAAGTACAAGTGAACCAAAAAATATAAGCAGAAAAGTACTGTTTAGCTTCCGCCGGCTCCGGGACGGCGCTCCAAATCTCGCCATTTTGAAACTCTCCATCTAATAATGCTTGAGGTGTTAATAAATCTCGTAATATGTATATTCGTACAATTTGAAACGTAACTTTAGCTGCACTCCGGCCATTTATCTTTGCGTTACGGCACCACTTTGGGCTCCGTAAACCTGCTATCGGCAGAGTTTGTGAGAAAATACACCGGCGAGAGTTATCGGACGTGCCATTACTTGTTATGAATTTGGGCTTATTCAAGTACCGTTATCACTTGATATCAATTTAGCTTATTTGTCAAAAATAACTGGCAAATTATCTCGAATCACTGTATATTCGGCAGGGTCGGGATATGAAATAAAATCGCCGGCAGAAAGCCCGCGGGCGTAATTCAGTGGTAGAATGTCAGCTTCCCAAGCTGAATGTCGTGGGTTCGAATCCCATCGCCCGCTTTTCCATGTCTAACATACCATCAGCCAATCCGGTCAAATGTTATAAATAATCTAATATCATTTAGTAATTTTTCTTGACGTAAAGGTGGGCAATTTGGTATAAGTAGAATAAGTGAAGCCTGTGGATTTTTTATCCTTCCGGCTGGTTGATTTTAGGTTGTAAATATGTATTTTTTTTAAAAAACCGTATTAAATAACAAATAAGACCACCGGAGTAGTGTGCTCCGGAGTAGAAATTTTTACCTTTATTGCTCGTACTTGGCTTTTTACGGAAGGAGGTATTATCAAATCTAAAAGAATATCCCGTACAGATGGTATCCCTATGTGCGATGAAGGTAAAAATTATGAGAGGTCGTTTTTTTTTATCCTAATTTGTAGGAGGATTACTACTATGTATAGAAAATTGTTCTTTTTAACTATCCTGGCTTTTATGTTGGGCATGGTATCGACAAACGTAGCCCATGCCGGAAAGGCCGAGCTTATCGGCTGGTGGACGTTTGACGAAGGCACAGGTACCATTGCCGCTGACTCGTCCGGCCTGGGGAATGATGGCACACTTGGCGGCAACCCGACGTGGATCGCCGGACACATCGGCGGTGCGCTGGATTTGGACGGGACCGGTGATTATGTCGCTCTTGACGGCATAGTCGATGACCTGACAAGCGACGATATTACGATTAGTGTGTGGATTAAAACCACCCAGACGGACGAGGGCAACGTGTTCGCATCTAATAGCGGAGGCAGTCACGTTATGCAGTTCGGCGTCAAATATGGCGGAAATATATGGCTGGACGACGGCCCATCCTACGATTTTGACCCTGCCATCAACGACAACCAGTGGCATATGATAACATTCACCAGAGAAAATGGAGTCGGACGTTTATACACTGACGGTGTCGAGGTAGGCACGATGTCAAGCACCGCTACCGTGCTGAATGAAACTCGATGGTCGATCGGACAGGAATGGGACAGCAGCGATTCGAGCAGCCCGAGTGACGAATACGATGGCGCGGTGGACGAAGCCCGCTTCTATGTCGGCGCCCTGTCGGCAGAGCACGTACTGGGACTGTTTAACGGTATCGAACCGGTATTCGTCAATGCTGTGAATCCCGATCCGGCCGATGGTTCCATTTATCCCGATACGTGGGCGAGCATCGCCTGGGAGCCGGGAGATACTGCGGCCTCGCACGATGTCTATGTAGGTGAGAATTTTGATGAAGTGAACGATGGCACCGGCGATACCTTCAAGGGCAATCAGGCAACAGATTTTTACATTATCGGCTTCCCGGGAATGCCATATCCTGACGGTCTTGTGCCGGGCACTACCTACTACTGGAGAATCGATGAGGTTGAGGCCGACGGTACAACGAAACACAAGGGCAATGTCTGGAGCTTTACCGTTCCCACAAAGACGGCCTATAATCCCTTACCATTTGATGGCGCGAAATTCCAGGCCTCGGACTCGGTTCTTAGCTGGGATGCGGGCTTTCGTTCGAAGGTGCACTACGTGTACTTCGGCACGAGTTTCGATGAGGTCAACGACGCTACAGGGGCTATCCCCCAGGCGTCAAAAACCTATGATCCCGGCCCTCTGGCGGAAAATACGACTTACTATTGGCGAATCGACGAGTTCGACGGTACAGGCATTCATAAGGGCAATGTCTGGAGTTTCAAGACAAGGGCCCCGATTACAATCACGGATCCCGATCTAATCGGCTGGTGGAAATTCGATGTAGGTTTCGGGGATGAAGCCATTGACTGGTCCGGTCATGAGAATCACGGCCAGCTTGGCGGCAATCCGGAGTGGATAGAAGGTGTTATGGACGGCGGACTGAATTTGAAGGGCGGCGATTATGTCATACTTGACGCTGCTGCGGATGATTTAACAAGCAGAGATTTCACACTTAGCGCCTGGATCAAAACCACGCAACCGGGAGAGGGCAACGTGTTTGCATCTAATACCGGTGGCTCTCACGTCCTTCTGTTTGGCATCGACAATGGGAACATATATGTGGATGACGGTCCATCAACGGACTGGCCCCCTACTGTCAATGACGATCAGTGGCATATGATAACGTTGGTCCAGAGCGGAACAACGATAAAGTTGTACACCGATGGAGTTGAGGTCGCCTCGATTTCAACCTCTATCGATGTGTCCGACGAAGCGCGGTGGTCGATAGGACAGGAATGGGACGGTTCAACCCCATCCGACTTCTATGTCGGCATGGTCGACGATGCCCGTATCTACAATAAGGCTCTGACGCAGGTGGAAGTTGCCGAACTCATGAGGGGCGACCCACTTGCTGCGTGGAACCCGAATCCGGGTAACAACACAACAGTGGATGTCGAAGGTGCCAAGTCACCGCTGACCTGGTCGCCCGGAGATCAGGCGACTGAGCATGATGTATACTTCGGCGCGGATCTGGCCGCTGTGGAGAACGCCGATAATTCCGATACATCGGGCGTCTATCGAGGCAGTCAGGCCGGAACCAGCTATACAACCGAAAGTCTCGAATGGGGAACCGGACCTTACTACTGGCGTATCGATGAGATCAACCCTGATGGTACGATCACCATGGGCAGTGTCTGGAGCTTTACGGTAGCCGACCATCTTATCGTGGATGACTTCGAGAGCTACGATGCCGAAGAAAACCAGATATGGTTCTCCTGGCATGATGGCCTTGGCTATGGCGCCCCGGGTGTTCCGCCTTACTTTGCCGGTAACGG
>DQCG01000597.1:2424-2696 GCA_003533825.1 Phycisphaerales bacterium | reverse complement strand
CACCTCGTGCGAAGCGGCGACTGCTCCCGCATCCCAGCCAAGAACCACCGTGGGTTTTACGTCCACTGCTCCATCAGCCGGATTCGGGCCGCTGACGGCGCCCTCTGTAGTGAAGCTCCAGACTTCGCCTTTATACGTCTCGATGCCGTCGAATTCATCGACACGCCAATAATAAGTCTTAGCCAGATTGAGCGGGCCGGGATTGTAATTTGCAGTACCGTTGGGAACACCAGCGGCAGCGCTGCTTACTTCGTCGAAATCTTCGCCGAATA
>DQCG01000597.1:0-2343 GCA_003533825.1 Phycisphaerales bacterium | reverse complement strand
AATTCGGCGCCGTCGGCCGGATCGGGGTAATACGCGGTTTTTGGAGGAATCGAGAAGCTCCATACATCTCCCTTCCACGGACTGTTTGGGTCAGCATCATTGACCTCGTCAATCCGCCAGTAGTAGGTAGTGCCCGGCACAAGGCCGTCCGGATACGGGAATCCCGGAAATCCTGCTACTAAAAACAAATCAGTCTGATTGCCGCGGAACACGTTCGAATCCGGAGTAGCCTCATTTACATCGTCAAACTTGTCACCAAGATACACATCGTGTGAGACGGCAAGCTCACCCGGTTTCCAGGAAAGAGTCAACCATGTATCAGCATGCAAGGCACCGTCGGCCGGCTCAGGCCCGAAAGCGTACGGCCATGGTTTACCTTCCATAGCACTGAGTACCTCGACCTCAGAAAGAGCATGGTTATAAATTCGGACCTCGTCCATAATGCCGTCCCACGCAAATCCCCGGTTGGCATCTAACTCGCCGATCCACACTGGGGCGATTCCTGCATTCACTGCATCAGCCGGATGGTCATCGCTGGATTCCAGGATGCCATTGATATATAGCTTAATCTTCTCGCCGGATTCACCTTGTCCATTGAATATAAGAGTGATGTGATACCATGTATCATCTTCGAGTACTGTTGTTGAAAGGCCAATATTTGTGTTGTTACCGTTAACACGGCCATTTACAAGCTGTCCTGTCCAGATGAATAAGTTGTACGAATCGCCGTCATTGTACGCATTTCTCTTTGAGACAAGGGACATTCCTTCATAGCTTGTTACATTCCTTGGAAGCACCCACGCCGCTATGCTTAGAGCAGACATGCCATCCAGTTTTGCGGTATGTTCCACCTCGATACGGTTAGCGTTATTGCCGTTAAATTCCAGACCTTTATCGATCTTTGCGTCGACTGAATTAAGTGAGCCATGGACCACTACTGTAGCGGGATTAGCAGATACATCAACGGGATTAGCTGCATCCTCACACGGCAGGTAAAGTACCATATCCGCTCTCGCAACAATGACTGGACCCAACAGCAGAAATAGTACAAATACCCAGTACATATTTCCTCGTCCCTTGTTTTTGAGACATTTAAGCAGACACATCATAGTCCTCCTGAGAAAAGTTAAAAAATAGCCATTTATGCTTTGGTCACACACCAAAAAGCAGTAGATACGTACTCTTGCTGTAAGGTTAAACTTTTTTATTTGGGGTAGTTTCTACGAATCTACGCTGCCTCCTTCCTTATAAAACCCAATATGAGTCACTGATCTCACAGCGAAAATCAAAAATAAGCTGTAAATTTTTCGCCTGTTGTACGTACAAAAATTCAAGGATGCTAATAATATTTTTACCAGATTAGACACCTTCCCGTCAAGGAAAATCTCTTAATCCTGCGTTTGCGTAAAATAACCGGAGCCCATACCGAATCATATCAGTATGAGCCCCGTATTGTCAGCAAAACAGCGATCCATCGCTTTCTTACCATCAGGCCTTGTTAAAGGTAAAGGCCATGGCAATTTTATCTCCGGCTTACGGCTGCTGCTGCGGTTCTGAAGCCGGCTTAGTCAGCCGGATGTCATCAATATACATCTTGCCCGAACCGCCGGGGACTGTCATGTTGCCACGGGTACCAAGACCGATAGCGATCCTGTCGACATTGGTCAGGTTGATGCCCTGGTCGGCGAAAGCCTGAAGCGGGATAACCCACTCGGTCCAGGTGTCGATGTTTGCCGCGGCCGGATCATCGTTAACCACCACCGCAGGTACCCCTGCGTTGTTGGATACGGCCACATAAAGCGGCTCGGCGGCGTTGCTCTCGATGCCGATGTCCTGGTTCACCCACTGCGGGCTGACCGTCCCGGTAGTCGTGACGTTGGAGAATACGGCCTGACACGTCAAAGCGGCATCATGACTGGTTACCGCCAGACCGATATAGACGTTCGAGCTCATCTGGATGTTCTCGGGTGCGCCCTGCATCGTCCACGTCGAGCCGTTGGTTGAATGGTACGCCTTAAAGTTACCGGCCAAATCACGTTCGATCTTAATCCAGTGTGGTGCGACTTCATCGCCGGTTGCCGAGTTTGCGCTTGTGCTGACATCGTCTGCGATGATACGGCGCTGGAAGGAAACACCGTTAGCAGGCGTTAAGACCATTGTTGCATGAATAGAGCCTGGTTCGAGACTCTCGCGAATCATCACGCCGGCCTTGGCCCAGCCATTGGTGTTATCGATGCTCTCGACCCTCGCGACCAACGAGCCGACGCCGGTGAGCGTCTTATATGCGTAGTGGAACTCATCAGACTGATTCCAGATATCCGTGCCGGAGGCGGTCATCGTGTA
>DQCG01000188.1 GCA_003533825.1 Phycisphaerales bacterium | reverse complement strand
CGGCCCCCGGTCGAGACCAGCGCGCTCATACTGGCCATGTGGTCGTGGTGCCGCGACCAGCGCGGGCTGCCGAGCCACTGGTATCGCCTCGGCGGGCCGACGGCCAGATCGTGAGCGACGGGATTATTGCTCGCATCGTGAAAGAAGTGCGTCCATTCGTCGATTTCCTTCGGGCGGCTCTTATTTTTTTTGACCCATTCGTCGCCGTCTTTAATGTAAGCGACGCCTTCGGGAACCAGGACGCGCATGATTTCCTCGATATCAAGATCGTTTATTTTCTCAGCCACAACGAGATTGACCATATTGTCGATGTACGGCAGGCGATTGCCGCTCCAGCGGTCAGCCGAGACCTTGCCGTAAAGCCCGAGCGAGCGGATATGCTCGCGGGCTTTTTGAACGTTCTCCGCATCGGTGTCCAGGCCGTGGACGAGGTAGCTGTCGTTGGCGCGCAGCGCGGCTGTTAGTGTTCCGTCGCCGCAGTTGATGTGGACTATCAGGCCGCCTTTGACGCCGGTATCGTTCAGGATTTGTCCGGCTTTTTGTTGCTGTGATTGGGCCGCCGGAGCCCGATTTATCATCAGTGCCAATACCAGAACAATTACCGTGAGAGTCCAGCTTGTTCGTATTCTGCCGTAAGGCATCCTGTGGAGTGCAGTCATTTTGAGTTCTCCTTTATGGTGAGTTTTTCCCGGCCGGGCATAAGAGCCGACCATCCTGGATCATTCGTTTCTTCATATCACCCAAACAGCTTGAAGTTCAAATCAAGAATTCGTGCCTCTATTCTACCAGAGCAGCTATGCTCTTACAATTGCATAATATTGCTTTTATATCTCGATGCTTGCTTCCCGTCGTCATCGCAAGTGCTGTGGGGTAGGCAGTGAAATCTTTGCTCGCCACTGTTTAGCCTTTTCCGGCTTGTTCCAGGCTTCGTAGAGGTCAATTAAATTTTTTAGTGATTCTATAGTGTGTGGGTGAGTGTCACTAAGTTTGAGGCGACGGCCTTCGACGGCTTCGAGAAGTAGTTGCTCTGCATAATCGAATTGCCCCTGCTCTTTGTAGACGACGGCCAGGCCGTTCATTGAGGTAAGCGCCCACGGATGGTCATCGCCGAGAGTGCGGCGACTGCTCTCCAATGCATCCTTAAGTATCGATTCAGCCTCGTCAAATCGATGTTGGGCCGTGTACAATTCTGCCAGACCATTCATGCACCGGATTGCGTCCCTGTGTTCCTTACCACGTACTTTCTGCAGACCTTCCAGCGCTTGAGTAAACAATTCCTCGGCCTCCTTGTACCTATTTAGACCAACATACACGCGGGCAAGCCCCTCGAACGACCAAAGTGTGTACACTTGTTCCTCACCGAGCACGCGTTGTTGTACGGGCAGAATCTTGAGGTACAACCGCTCGGCCTCAGCATATCGCTTCTGCTTTTCATAAACCCCAGCAAGAAAACCCTTGTACAAAAGTGTCCATACGTTCTCATCGTCCCAAAAGCCATCGCGCAGACGGAGCGTCTCGAGGAACTGTTGCTCAGCTTCGTCATATCGACCCTGGCGCCCGTATGTCTGACCAAGATTGCCCACCATAAAAAGGCTCACATTGTTCTTTTCGCCAAGCACGCGCAGCGCTATCTTAACGCTCTTGAGATACAACTTCTCAGACTCTTCATAACGCCCGGTGTCATAGTAGACACACCCAAGCGCATTGGTGAAGGATAGGGTCCTAAGATGTTCTTCTCCGTGTGCTCGTCGAGAAATTGACACGGCGTTCTCGAGAAATTCCGCCGCTTTCTCATACCGAGCCTGGTCTAAGTAAAGCCAGGCGAGGCGATCCATTGAATTTAGTGTGTCAGGGTGTTCGGCGCCAAGATATTCCTGACGGAGCTTGACCGCACGCTCAAGGTGTGGCTCGGCCGCCTCGTGCTCACCGAGATTACGGTATGTCCCGCCGAGAGTGTCCCGGAGAGACGCCTCGACCAAAGGCTGTTTCTCAAACTTGCCATCGAGCTTTTCCGATAAGGTCTCCAGGAACGAACGAATGGTCGCTTCCTGTCCCTTACCTTCCGTTGGGTCGGCTATGGCAATCAGGTCATTTTGGAGAAAGTCGGCGATAGCCTGCGCCTCCGCACGGGCGCGGGCTTGGCCGATGGCTAAAATGGTCGAGACCACAATCCCTACTATAAGTACAAGTAATAGCGTGGCAACACCCGTGACCAATGATCGATTGCGGCGGACGAATTTCTTAAGTCGGTAAACGGTGCTTAGCGGTCCGGCGATCAGGGGAGTGCCATTTAAGTAGTTCTCAACGTCGTCGGCCAATTCCGAGGCCGAGCGATAACGTTCAGCGCGTTCTTTTCGCATCGCTTTAAGGGGAATCCATTCAAGCTCTTTATGTAGCTTTTTAGCAAGCGTTGAAATCTCAGTCCGGCGGCTCTGCGCGACCTTTTTAGCCTCCTCGCCCAGGCTTGACAAACGGGTGCTGGGTGTCTTGGGGTCCGTCTCTCGAATCATCTGCCGGATATGCTCGATGCCGCCTGTACGAAGGGTATCGGAATCGAACGGTAAAGCGCCGGTCAAAAGGACGTACAGCAGTACGCCTAAGGAATAGATATCCGAACGTGTATCGACATCCTCGCCGGCCATATCGGCCTGCTCGGGGCTCATGTACTCAGGAGTGCCAAGCAATTGGCTTTCCTCCGTAGCCAGTGTCCGTTCAGTGAGTGGCTGTGCAAGGGCCTTGGCAACGCCGAAGTCGATAATCTTTGGCACCGCCTGATCATCCTGGGTCGAGACCAGGATATTCGACGGCTTGATATCGCGGTGGATAATTCCTTTCTGGTGGGCATGATGGACGGCCAGACAGATTTGCCGGAACAAATTCAGCCGATCTTCAATCGTCAGCTTATGGTGGTCACAATGCTCGGTAATAGGCAGACCCTTGACGTATTCCATAACAAAATAAGGTCGGTTGGCCTCTGTCGTTCCAGCATCATGAATTTGTGCAATATTCGGATGGTCCAAGAGAGCCAAAGCCTGTCTTTCGGCCTCGAAGCGGGCGATCACGCGTTTTGAATCCATACCCGGCTTAATAACTTTCAGAGCTACTCGACGTCTGATCGGTTCTTCCTGTTCGGCCAGATACACAATCCCCATACCGCCTTCGCCGAGGATACTGAGCAATTTGTAGCGTCCAATTTGACCGCCGGGGCGTTCAAGGACCGCCCCCAGCGATGCCGTTGGAGCAACCTCCTGCTCACATAAATCCTCCAGACCGAAGGATAGAAGTTCCCTCAATTGCTCAGGTTCCGCCCCAAATGCTGATTCTCTTGCCATGTTCAGACCCTTAAGATTGTCTAATCATCAAAGGTTTTTCATTAGCGTACGTTTTCCGGGATACCAATTCACTCGTGGAGCAATCTCGTGCTCCACTAATAAATCACCGATTTATTGAAAATGCTGCGCTTTTTTCGGGAGGAATTTCAATATTTCTTTTAATTCATCAGCCATCCGGCTCTCGGAAGCTACAGTACTGCGGATATATTGCTTCAAAGCGCTCTGAAAACGCCTCTTGACCGTGACAATCATATTGGATGCCTTCTTTTCGCTCTCGATACCGTATTTCTCGCAAATGTCTGTCAAGGATGGAGGTGTGGTGCTATTTAGCATGGGTTGGACTACCCTCTCGCTGAAGATGCTCCAATGAGTCTCCATCCCTTGCTCGCAACATACATGTTTAACATCTGACAGAACCTTATCAAGCATAGCAGACACCCAGGCGTAATTATAGGAATCCTCGGGATTTGACTCGATGATGGTTTGAGGTAAAGAAGGTGGTTCAATAGCATCCAGAGAGACAATCTTGTTTTTGGGTATGTTTTTCTGTGCCGTTTCTCTGCGTTTCTCATTCATAAGATACTGATTCAGGGCATAGAGCAAGAACGATCGGAAACGCCCTTTGGATTGATCGGCTCGCCCAAATAAGTTTAGATTCAGCACAATCTCATTGAAAAAGCCCTGAGTCAAGTCCTTGGCCTGCTCGTTGTCATATCCCTTCCGACGCAAGTAGCAATACACTGGCTTCCAGTACCGCTCCAGAAGCAATCCGATTACCGCACGGTCCTGGTCCGGTTGTTTCTTGACATCTTCTATGAGCGACCAGTGCGTCGTCAGAAATGCTCCGCCTACCCCGCCCATATCTGTGTAATCACGGCGCTGCATCTGAGCATTCTCCAAAAGATCACGTTTGGGTACGGATCATATATTTCCCTCACATTCTTAGAACCTATAATAGCGAATTTTAGGGATTTAAGCAAGCATAAATCAAGATTTTCAAGTCAGTTACGCCTCTCTTTGAGTTCCTTATGAAAAAAAATTTTCAGATTTTGCGCAGCATCCGGAATTTACCGGTGATTCTATTACAGAGATGTTTGGCGAACAAGCCTTTGGCAGCGTTTGAAAAGTTTGCCATTGGCAATAATAACCAATTATGGCAAGGCCCTTAGATAAAAAGGGCGGAAAGGTAGGTACAAAATGAAATGGTTAAATGATTACAGAATGAGGTTGGTATTAGTTGGATTTGTGGCCGCTATTGTGCTTGGCGGCAGGCGGAACGCGAACGCAGATGGCTTCTGGAGGCGGAAAGCTGACATGCCAACAACGGGCTATGGCCTTTCCACCAGTGTTGTCGGTGGAAAGATATATGCTATCGGAGGCTCAGGTCGCCGTACAAGGGTAGATGAGTACGATCCAGCCATGGATACCTGGACAAACAAAGCCGATATGCCGACCGACAGAAATTTTCTGACAACCAGCGTGGTGAATGGAAAGATATACGTCATCGGGGGCACAAAAAGTAATCAGCCCATCTCCATCGTGGAAGTCTATGATCCGAGCACCAACACCTGGGCAGAGCAGACCGAGTTGCCTACGCGAAGGATGTGGCTTTCCACCAGCGTGGTAGATGGGATAATCTATGTCATCGGGGGTACAGATGGTTCACCCAACTGGGGGCATTTCGGAACTGTGGAGGCGTATGATCCGGCCACTGACACATGGACACCCAAAGCCAAAATGCCCACGGGCCGTTCGTTCTTATCCACCTGTGTGGTGGATGGGATAATCTATGCGATTGGTGGATGGCCAGGCACGGTAACTGCGGTCGTGGAAGCCTACGACCCAAGAACGGACACTTGGACAAATTGGACAAAGAATGCGCCCATGCCAACAGCGAGGTATTTGCTCGGAACCAGCGTGGTAGGCGGGAAGATTTATGCCATTGGGGGGTGGAAGCATTCGGCAACAGGCCCTTTGTATTCAGCGGTGGAAGTTTATGACCCGATGACGGATACCTGGAAGAGCGGGCCCGATCTGCCGGTACCAACGGCGGGCTTGTCCACAAGCGTAGTAGACGAAAAGATCTACGTCATTGGGGGAGCTCTTACAACGCATAATGGCATTTTTGTACATACTTCAGCGGTGTATGTATATGACATCATCGTTGACTTCAACGGCGACGGAATCGTTGATGCTGCCGATATTTGCGTTATGGTTGACCATTGGGGCGAAAACTACTCCTTGTGTGATATTGGCCCGACACCTTTTGGTGACGGCATCGTGGATGTACAGGACCTGATTGTCCTTTCCGAGCATTTGTTTGAAGATGTAAACGACCCGACGCTCGTGGCTCATTGGGCACTTGATGAGACAGAAGGTATGTTCGCTGCTGATAGTGTCGGTAACAACGATGCCTTTGTTATAGGTGGCACTGCATGGCAGCCCGGTAGCGGACAGGTA
>DQCG01000403.1 GCA_003533825.1 Phycisphaerales bacterium | reverse complement strand
GCCGTGTGATTATTTTCACGTAATTGTGACGATTCCGGATACTTTGCACCGTGTCTTCCGCAGCCGTCAAAAACGGATGTATTCTCTGCTGATTAAGACTGCCTCTGAGTCTCTGATACAGCTTGCAGACGATCCAAAGCATCTGGGCGGCCGGGTAGGGATATTAGCTGTTCTGCATACCTGGGCGAACAATTTAACGTATCATCCGCATATCCACATGCTGGTTACCGGTGGCGGAGTCGATGGTGATGGCCGTTGGATCTTCTGTAAGAAGAAATATCTGGTTCCGGTCAAAGCACTGTCAAAACTGATTCGAGGCAAGTTTAAGGCAAGGCTAAGAAGAACAGACAATGACCTTTATCGTAGTGTTGATCCTTCGACATGGTCAAAGGATTGGGTTGTTCATAGCCTGCACTACGGAGAGGGTAAGTCTGTCGTATTAAACTATCTGGCTCGATATGTATTTCGGATTGCCATCACCAATAATCGGATTATAAGCATGGACCAGAGACATGTAACAATCCGCTACAAGGACCGTAAGGCCGGCAGGTGGATTACATCCAGATTAGAAGGCTCTGAGTTCATTCGCAGATTTTTGCAGCATGTACTGCCCAGAGGCTTTCATAAGGTACGCTACTATGGAATATGGCACAAGTCCAATGCTCACCATGTAAGCACACTGGCCAACTCCATGATTTTGGCTTCTATAATGTCAGGTCGGCCTATCCGGCAATCAGAAAATGAAGATTCGCCTGTTACTGATAAAACATTAAAATGCCCGCACTGCGGCAGTGAGCAGCTGGTTTTGCTTGAACAGTTATCGAGACCACGTTCACGCAGCCCATGACCTGAGATATCCACCTGTATTCGACAGGCTCACAACATCTCTATTAATTCAAAACAATAGGTCGGTTCCAACGCTTTATGTCGGGCCATCGCTGCCGGTCTATCCACATATACAATTTGAGCTCCAAAATAGTGAATTCTGCTTGTATTTACAGCCGAAATTCACAATCAAACCGTAGATAGGTAGTCCAGGCTTTGATTAGAACAGGACAAAACTTCTAAAATCGTTACCCTGCGTTTAGTGCAACAAGGTTTTCGAGACGGTAAAACGTCTCGAAAAGCCATTATTCATTCAATAGCCTTCGTCAATTAGTGAGTGACAGTGTCTAATACATTGTGACGTGGAAGCCTCAAAGAAAATTTTTTATGGTAACAAAGAATTTACTATTTGACTTTGAGCTCTCCATAGGTGGGCGTTGCAGAATTAGACATGGTATTGACTTTTCGCATTAATTGAGCTATAATTACTAGAAATGACGTGTCAGTGTGTTGTTGAGGGTTTCGAAGGAACGATGCTGAAAAATCTTTCCATGCACCGGTCAGAGGCACTAGTCCATTTGCTCAGAGAAGCAAATGAACGAAAATCACCAATTGAAAGATATTTCTGCTCTATGGACCGACTAATACAGGTCTTGTTGGCTGAAACAAGATGGACCGTCTACGGGATAGTGATCTATCTCGTCGTATCTGGATCCCTAATCAATACTGTAGCTGCTGAGGTCCACATGCAGACTTATACTTACAAACAGGTGCGTGACTTGGAAATCAAGGCGAATGTTTATCGTCAGGACGATAAAAAGATTCGTCCCGTGGTAGTTTGGATCCACGGCGGTGCATTAATTATGGGAGGACGCGATGGTATCAATGGGCGTGTCAAAAAGATGTTTCTTGATGCGGGTTATACGATCGTTTCAATTGACTATCGCTTAGCTCCCGAGACGAAACTGCCGGCCATTATCGAAGATGTCGAAGATGCCTTCAGATGGATACGAGAGAAGGGGCCGGAATTATTTCACATTGATAACAGCAGGATTGCCGTGTTAGGTGGTTCGGCTGGAGGCTATCTAACGTTGGCAACGGGCCACCGTGTAAAGCCTCGCCCAACTGTGTTGGTTGCATTTTGGGGCTACGGTGATTTAATTGGCGAGTGGTACAGCAAACCCAGCCCTCATCCCCGTCATCAGAGATCGAAGATGTCCGAGGATGAGGCGAGGAAACAAGTAGATGGTCCCCCCATTGCGAATTCAAGAGACCGAAAAGGAAATGGCGGAGCATTCTACCAGTTTTGTCGGCAACGAGGCATCTGGCCCAGGGAAGTGTCCGGTTGGAACCCGAATATTGAAGCTAAAAAGTATGAGCCGTACATGCCGGTCAACAATGTCACGAAGGAATATCCACCAACACTCTTGATACATGGAACAGAAGATACTGATGTACCTTATGAGCAGTCGGTCATGATGGCAGATCAATTCAAGAAGTTTTGTGTCGATCATGAACTTATTACAATCGCCGGCGGAGAACACGGATTGGCTGGTGGTGATCCCGGGAAAATCGATTCAGCTTATGAAAAGGCATTTCAATTTATCCACGAACGAATGAATAGGAGATAGATGTATTTGGGAAATCCCAATGAAAGGAGCTTATATGTCAACGTTGTGTTTGCTGGTAGTTCTGAGCCAAATGGCAGGATCTGCAACGATACCTGCGGATGCATCTCTTGATCGGCAGTTCGAACAACTCGCCGCACGTTATTTGGATGAATTTCCTGCCCTGTCGCCAGTATCCGCGACTGCATTGGGCGACCATCGCTTCGACAGCCAGTTAGACATGATTAGTGCAGAAGCCCGGGCTCAGAAACGCGCGTTTTACCACAAATATTTGGAACAACTCAGTAAGATTAAGCCGGCCCAGCTATCCCGCGCGAATCAAGTAGACCACACCCTGTTGAAAAATGACTTGGAAGGTAGTTTGTGGCGGTTGGAGACGTTACAGGAATGGGCCTGGAATCCAATAGTGTATACCCGGTTGTCCGGCAGCGCGATTTACAACCTGATGGCCCGTGATTTTGCCCCACTAAAAATCCGTCTGGTGCATGTGGCAGAACGTTTGGAACAATTCCCACGACTGTTTCGTCAAATACGTGCTACACTTGATCCTACACGTGTACCACTAATTCACGCCGAAACGGCCATTAAACAAAACCGTGGTGTATTGAACATTCTCGACAACCTGGTTGAGCCTAATTTTGACGAACTGCAGAAGGACCAGCGTGATCGTCTGGAGCGGACCATGGTGATTGCCAAAACCGCTGTGGAGGAGCATCAAGAGTGGCTCGAAGCCAAACTGTTACCCAACGCTCGAGGAGATTTTCGTTTGGGTTCACAACTCTACGATCAGAAACTTGCCTTTGTCCTTAAAACACCGCTTACCCGAGGCGAAATACGAGAACGGGCTGAGAAAGAACTCAGATTAGTGCGCGACCAGATGTACCGCATTTCGCAGCAGATCTATAAAGAGAAATATCCATACACAGAATTTCCTAAAGATCCTTCGCCAGCGTATAAACAGGCCCTGATCCGCTCCTGTTTGGAACTTGCCTACCGTGAAATACCCCGGCCGGACGAGATTGTGGAAACTGCGAAACGCTCGCTCGAACTTGCGACTGTTTTTTTGAGGGAGAACGACCTTCTGACTCTACCCCCGGATCCGGTCGAGATCATCGTAATGCCTGAGTTCAAACGAGGTGTTGCGCTGGCATACTGCGACTCACCTGGTCCATTGGATGTGGGCTTAAAGACATTTTACGCAGTGGCTCCACTGCCCGAGGATTGGAGCGGTGAGCAGGTGCAATCTTTCCTCCGCGAATACAACGTGCTGTCCATTCATGACTTGACCATGCACGAAGCCATGCCCGGCCACTTTGTTCAACTTGCTCTATCGAACCGTTATCCCGGCAAGCTCCGAGCGGTGCTCTCATCAGGCGTATTTATCGAAGGTTGGGCTATTTATAGCGAACGAATGATGATCGACGCTGGTTTTCTCGACGGCGATCCCTTGATGCGCTTAATCAACCTGAAATGGTACCTTCGCGGAATCGGCAATGCGATTATTGATCAAGCAATCCACACCGAAGGAATGACGCGCGAACGTGCGATGAAGCTGATGATGGAAGACACGTTTCAAGAAGAGCGAGAGGCTGCGGGCAAATGGGTGCGTGCTCAACTAACCTCAGCACAGCTTTCGACATACTTTGTAGGAACTGTGGAGCACTTCGACCTGCGACACGACGTCGAACGCGCGTGGGGAGCAAAGTTCAACCTTAAGACCTATCATGACAAAATCTTGTCTTATGGCTCACCGCCGGTGCAGTACGCAAGGGCTTTAGTTCTCAACGAAGAGATTCCCCTCAAAGAAAATTAGCCATTGATCCCAAGAATACCTAATCTCTGCCCGTGACAAGCGAGAGGTGTTTTGCATGCTTGAAACGTTCACCAAACATTAGGTTTCTTTCTTCTCTACCAGACACTCCCGATGTATAATATTGGGTGAATAAATTCCGTTTGAGGAATTTTCGCGGATGTTTCTATATTTACAAAGGAACCAAGAGATAATGACAATGAAATATCAGACCGTTTTGTTGACTGTCTTAATGATGGCTTTAGTGGATACTACTGTGGTTAGGGCAGAATCAAGTTCAAATGTAAAGAATGAAGTTATTAAAGAGGGACTTATTCTGGATCTCAACGCGGATCAAGGGGTCAAAGTGGTTGGTGGACGAGTCGCATCCTGGACAAATCAGGTGGAATGGAAAGTCAAGACATTCGTGGCAACCAGAGACGCCAATCACGAAAAGGGCACTGGACATCCAACACTAAAAGAAAACGTGGCAGCCATCCGCGGCCATAACACGGTTGTATTTAGAAGACACGAACTGATCAACAGCAACGAAGAAGCCTTTGACCATCTGATAACAGGTAATGGCTACACATGGTTCACCGTAATATTGGTTTACTCTCAGGTATCAGGTCTCAAGGATGTGAATTCATTTTTCGGGAACCTGAAGAACGGTGGGAAATATGAAGGATTCTGGGCGGGACTAAAAGATGATAACACACTCTGGATAGGTTCTCGAAATGGTATCACTTTTGGTCGGTGGGATGAGAACAATCCTCAGGTTCTTGGTCCGAAATTACAGGAGAATCGCTACTATATTGTTGCCGGTCGCATGGGCGCTGGCACTGGCAAAGTCAAAATTGAACTGTTTGTCAACAAAACCACTCCTGTAGCCTCCAAACCTTATCCAGTAAATCCCCAGGCAAACTCATCCAAGATGGCAATTGGCCAAGAACGTGATGCAACCAACCATCCAGGCCATGAGTCCTTTGATGGGGAATTCGCCCGCGTTCTCATGTGGGATCGTCCTTTGAATAACCAAGAGTTTGAAAAGACACTTATGTGGCTCAGAGAAACTTATGGGATTCGGGAATCTGAGATAGAATCCCAATAGGCTTCTCTTCCCATGAATAGACGCTACGAAATCGTCTGCCTCCTCCGCAAGGACAACGTAAAAGAATAATCTTACCAACCCCAATCCACACAACACCAATCATCCCTATACGAAGCCTGGAACATACCGGAAAAAGTCAGAGAGTGGCGAGCAAAACTGCCTCTATCTGATAAAATGCATGTGGTATAAAACTTTGAAACACAGGAGCCCAAAGAGCCGTCTCAACTGGAAACG
>DQCG01000165.1 GCA_003533825.1 Phycisphaerales bacterium | reverse complement strand
CGGGAATCCAGAATCGTTGACATCCTGGATTCCGCATCAAGTGCGGAATGACAACCTACACAATCAAAGCCAACAGACTACTATGATCTTGACTTGCCGGCGCGCGGCCCGATCCAGATCGGACTGGACCAGGCATACTGGTTGTTGGCCTGGACAGCGCGCAGATAGTACCAGTTTAGACCTTCGCCGTCGTCTGTGTCGGTAACTTTGTAGGATGTACGGTAATGATCGGCAAAGACCAGCCGGTGCAGCATCGCCGATTCTTTGGGGAAGTCGCCGGTGAACAGCATTTCATTGCTCCGGGCCAACTGTCCGAATGTCTGAGACAGAGAGACATTGGTCGGCTTATTCAGTGCCACAGTGACGCTTGTCTCGGGGCCGCCGCGTATTTTCAAAACGACGGCCTTGGTGGAAATGTCCTCGAATTGCTGACGCAGAGCCGTAAAGGATTGAACACGGAGATGTCTGCCGGAGCGTTCAACTATCTTATCTCGACGGGTTTCATCGAGCGGCCCGGCCTGGAAGCAGGGCTGAACGTTCTCCAAAACTCCGCCTTCCACAGTAATTTTGAAATCCCAATCACAGATACGCGTCATATCCAGGGCGGGCCAGGGACCCCAGCCATATTCGAATCGCAACAGGACCAGCTCGTCCCAGCTTCCGGCGGTGGGCACGCGGTCCATCGGAAAGTCACGGTGCAGCACGCGGTTGTTCTTCAGTATCTCGACCCTGTCAAGCTGGTCCCAGCCCGTAACGTTTACGGACAGCTCCCGCCGCCGGGTGTAAGGCAGCTCCCGGCCCATGAGCCGGCCGTTTAATTGAAAATCCACCGCGATACGGTCGCCCGTGACGGCGTAAGTTCGCCGGTCACGGATTGCTTCAAAGATGGACTCCCGCGTCAATTCCGGCGCGAGCACAACCGCCAGCCCTTCGCGATAGGCGCCGGGAAAGCCCAGGTGGTCATCCGTGCTTGCAACGACGCCGAGCTTATGTCCCTGTGCGAGGAAATGGTGGAGCGTGTTTTGGGTCCAGCGCCCGCCTTCGGTGTGCCGGATATACGGAGAGGACGCCCGGTCGTGCTCGGCGTTGCCCCATTCGGAAAATATCTCAATTACGGGCGAGACTTCCGGGTCAAGGTGTGCCAGGTTGGCGCCGCGATGACCGAGGCGGTTGGCAGGATGATGTGGAATCATAATCGCCCCGTGCTGTTTTGCGAAGCGCTGAAATTTTTTCAGGCTGTCGAACCGGACGTATTCGGCTTCGAGTGTCGGAAAAATAATATGGTAATCACCGAGACTGGTCGAATGCCACTCGAAGCCGGCCATGGGGACATACCTCCCAGGCTCGTCGTATTTGCGCACAGCCCGCAAGACCTCCGGCCAGCGTTTTTTCGTGACCTCGAACCCGTCGAGCCATTTCTTCTCGATATTGTTTTCGTATGTGCCTATATCATGCCAGTAGCCGTGAGGCGTGAAGGCAAAAAAGTCGAGATGTTCGCGCGCGATTTCAAAGGCCCTTTCGAGCGAACCCCGCGCGTAACCGACTTCGCTGTGATTGTGTAAATCACCGAAGTAGATCTGATACTTCCCCACTTTCGGATGATCAAACACCCCCGGCTTCAACGCCGGCCGGGCGGGCGAAGCTATCAACAGTGATCCTGCCGCCGAAGCTTTGAGGAACTGGCGCCTTGTAATTGATGATTCCATATTGAACCTCTCAGCAAATTGCTATATGATTCTTCATCTCCGAACTCTGAATTTTACTTTTTCGCCTGCCTTGATCCTTAGCGGCTCTTCGAAGCTTGCCCGGCCGAATCCGCGAAGTGTGAATCCGGACAAACACAGCGTGCCGTGCATGACTGACAACTCGACTCGCGTAGCTCTTCTCGACCGTTTCAGAGAACAACTTCCCCACGCGTATCCGTTTGACCAGAAGAACGTGCCGTCCTTAGCGGCGAAAGTCATCGATTTTTCCACGCCGGAATAATTAAACCCGGTCATCGCGAGGACCGCCGCCCAACTGGCCATTGCGCGGGCGTAATGATGGCCGCACTCGGCCTCGTTGAAGGGGCTGCGTTTTCGCCCGTCATAGCGGTCGCGGATGTTCTGCATACATTTCAGGCCGTCTTCTATCTGGTCCTCGTACAGCATACCCACCGCGGCGGTATATTCGAAGCCGGTCATTACCTCGGTGAAGTACGAGAAAGGATTCTTCGGCCGGTCTTTCGGATAGCTCGCCATAAGCAGTGCCGATTCATCGCCCATAGCGAAACTCCGCATGCAGTTGAAGTGCCGATACATACCTTCGATGAGATTGTATTTCATAATGCCGGCCATCGTTTTGCCGACATTAGCCGGTTCGAGCAGGTATCCCAGGCCGCACACGTGGGCCATGTACTGGCCGACAAGCTGGTCCACAAGGCAGCCAGAGCCGAGTTGGTAGTCAGGACTCGTCGGGTCCTTTGCGCCCATCCCGATAAGCAGGCTCGGCGCGATATCCGACTTATCCTTTGGTGGGCGCACCTGGTGCTCGTAGTATTCCCCGTTGAACAGATTGGCGTCAATCCACTTTTTGCCCCGCTCGAAGAGACGCCGGCAGGTCGCGGCAAATTCATCCTCGCCGAGGTGGCGGGCCATTTCCTCGGCCGCACGCAGCGCACCTAAATACCAGACGCCCATCTGCGGATTCGGCCCATAGTATTCGACGTCCATCGTGTTGTGCTGACAGCCTTCCATGACGCCATCTCGGTCGGCGTCCCAGCCGCCTTTGATCCAGCAGAATTCCAGCGCCTTT
>DQCG01000234.1 GCA_003533825.1 Phycisphaerales bacterium | reverse complement strand
TCGGACGGGGCTCTGGCCTGGCGATTCAGGGCGGCACCGCATGACCTGCGGCTGATGTCGTACGAACAGCTCGAATCCGTCTGGCCCGTATCAGGCAGCGTTTTGATTCAGGACGATGTCGCCTATGTCCTTGCGGGCAGGTCGATGTTCCTGGACGGCGGCATGCGAATGCTGCGGCTCGATCCGCTGAGCGGAAAGAAGCTATCCGAGACAATCCTAAACGACCGTGATCCCAGAACGGGCAAGAACCTGCAATCGAGAATCCAGCAAAAGAAAATGCCCGTCACCTCGCCGGACATCCTCTCCAGCGACGGCAAATTCGTATACATGAGGTCCCAGCGGTTCAACCTGGACGGACGCCGTGCCGTTATCGACCCCGAGCACCAGACCGACCAGGAAGGCGAAGGGACACACCTGTTCTGCCCGACAGGATTCCTGGACGATTCGTGGTTCCATCGCACCTATTGGGTGTACGGCAAGAACGCCGGCGAAGGATGGGCCGAGTGGCCTGTCGCGGCGAGGCTCGTCCCGGCCGGGAGGATTCTCACCTTTGACGATACTCATGTGTACGGCTATGGCCGTCACCCGCAATACCTGTGCAATTCGTCCGCGCTGGAATACCGGCTCTTTGCCGCCGACAAGACATTCGATCCCGCTCGCGCCGCCCGCGTCAACAAGGTCAAAATCCCGCAGAATATAGTGAACTGGAAGAACCGTGCCAAACGCCCGGAGCTTGATCTCAGCGCCGTGAGCCGCAAATGGTTGGTTGAGAAGCCCGATGTGATTGCCAAGGCCATGATACTGGCGGATCGAACCCTGTTTGTCGCCGGCCCGCCTGATGTTGTTGACGAAGAGGAAATCTGGGGCCGCACACTTGAGCCGGGAGTACAGGCAAAACTGCATGCGCAGAGCGCCGCTCTCGAAGGCGGCCAGGGCGCTTTGCTCTGGGCGGTATCGGCTGCGAATGGGGAAAAACTGGCCGAATACAGGCTCGAAAGCGTGCCGGTATTCGATGGGATGTCCGCTGCCAACGGGCGGCTATATCTCTCGATGAAGAACGGCTGCATCTTGTGCATGGCCGGCAAGTAATGCAAAGGAGAAATCGATGACACGAAGACAATTTCTAAAAATGACAACCGCTGCTGGTGTAGCGTTACTCACACAAGCCGCGAGTCTCAACGGCAAGACCTCACAACGTAAAAGAAACGTGCTGTTCATTGTCGTCGACGATTTGAACCATTCTCTCGGATGTTACGGCCATCGGCTCATCAAATCGCCCAACATCGACCGGCTGGCGGCTCGAGGCATTCGCTTCGAGCGTGCCTATTGTCAGTTCACTATCTGCAATCCGAGTCGCACTTCTTTTCTCACGGGCCTCAGGCCGGATTCGACGGGCGTCCTGAACAATACGACCGGCTTTCGGTCAAAACTGCCGGATGTCGTGACGTTGCCGCAACTGTTCCGCAAGAACGGATACTTTACGGCCCGTGTCGGGAAAGTCTTTCACGGACGTAAGAACACGGATGATCCAAAAGCATGGGATGTGACATCCGATCCGAGAGGAACTCCGCGTGGCCAAAAGGGGCAGGGAAGAAACCTGACCGGCGGCCGGGTCAAGTGGTGTCGATGGCTTGCCGCAGAGGGAGGCGATGAGGATCAATCCGATGGCATGATTGCCGCTGAGACCATCAGTTTGCTGGAGCAGCGGCGAGATGATCCGTTCTTTATCGCCGTCGGCTTTCATAAGCCGCACGACCCGTTTATCGCGCCCAAAAAATACTTCGATCTTTATCCGCCTGAGTCTCTCAAATTGCCCGAAGATCCGCCGGACCGCTCGCCCGAGCCTGCCCATGTAATCGGTAGCGGCTGGAAGGATGAGTTCGATCGATTCACCGACCGCGAGCGACGCGAGTTCATGCGAGCCTATTACGCGGGAGTATCCTTCATGGACGCCCAGTTGGGAAAAATCATGGCAGCCATGGAGCGCCTGGGACTGTGGCAAAATACAACCGTTGTATTTTTCGGCGACCACGGCTACCACCTTGGCGAGCGCGGCTGGTGGAACAAGAATACGCTGTTCGAGCTTTCCGCCCGCGCTCCACTAATCATGGCAACGCCTGAAATGAAAACAAAGGGCACAAATTGTTCACGCATAGTAGAGTTCGTGGACATTTACCCCACGCTGGCCGACCTGCACGGTCTGGCCGCTCCCGGCAACCTCGAAGGCACCAGTTTTCGCCCCCTGCTGAATGACCCGGTTCGCCCGTGGAAAAAGACTGCCTTTACACAGGTCCAGCGAGGAAGGATAGCAGGCCGTTCCGTAAGAACCGAGCGCTGGCGCTACACAGAGTGGGACAGGGGCAGACAAGGCGCCGAACTATACGACCACAACAGCGATCCCGGTGAATACTACAATCTCGCCGACGATCCTAAGTACGCCGATATTATTAAAGAATTGGGAAAAGCCATCCCCATCCCCGCCTTGGGCGTGCCTTAGGCAGATACACAAAAATCGGGATGAGGCTGCCACCCTATAGAAATAATGGAAAATGGGTGGCAGCCTCAAAGCCGCAGGCTTTGGGGATGGACGCGAATTCCGGAAGTCGACTAAACACGTGTCCTGCTTTCGCAGACAAGACAGTGTAAACCGGTCAGTTTGTGTTATACCCATCCAGAATGAAAAAT
>DQCG01000207.1:4059-5006 GCA_003533825.1 Phycisphaerales bacterium | reverse complement strand
GACAGGGCAATTGCAACTTCTCCATTCCCTAAAAGAAAAGGAATAGCGATTTGTTTCTTAAGAAACTCGAGCGGCAGTTTGCGCACCAGCTCCGGATCCAACTGTTCTGGAAGTATGCTTTCCAGATGTTCGATCTGCAGTTGTTTTAATAATTCCTGATCCGGTTTTGTCGACACTGGCTGGTCTCCTTACAGGCAACAAATCGTTGCTCAATTAATTCTCTATATCCTCTTGTTCGATCGTTTCCAGCGCCGGTTCCATCTCTTTCCTTTTTACCTTGGTAATCCGCTCCATATCCTCCTGGCTGCTCACAACGTATGGTGTTATGAACATTAAAAGATTCGTTTTTTCCAACTGTTCTTTCTGGAATCTAAATAAACCGCCAACCAGGGGAAGATCGCCCACTATGGGAATTTTCTTAACGATATTGGTTTTGTCATCCCGAATAAGACCGCCGATGACAATAGTCGAGCCGCTGTTCATGGAAACGACCGTCTGAGCCTGTCGCTGAGCGGTTGTGGGTGTGTCGGTGGAAGGGCTGGTAACATCCTCGATGAGTTTCGAGAACTCGCTGTCGATTTCGAGTCTGACAAGGCCGCCCTGACTGATATGCGGCGTTATTTCGAGACTAATTCCAACGTCTTTGTATTCGAATGTTTTTATCACCGTTGGTGTAATCAAATCTACTGTCTCGGTAATTCGTGACTGTGTGACAAATGCCCTGTTTTCTCCGACGATTATCTTTGCCGTAG
Organism: Phycisphaerales bacterium; assembly: GCA_003533825.1. Lineage (GTDB taxonomy): Bacteria > Planctomycetota > Phycisphaerae > Sedimentisphaerales > Anaerobacaceae > JAFGPJ01. Next base: position 4,254 of record DQCG01000207.1, on the reverse strand, counting down.
TGTGGTTGGAGGTTGTGATATGCGGCGTCGAAAGGATATTGACTCCCGAGTTTTTCTCCAAAGCTTTCAGAATTGCTCCGATCCTGACGTCTGGTTCGGTACCTCTCCAGGCGCCGACCGCCAGGCCTTCGAGATCCCCGCTGAGAAAATCCAGTCGCGGCCCTAAATTAGTCGCCCCGAAGTATCGAACACTGT
>DQCG01000207.1:0-3969 GCA_003533825.1 Phycisphaerales bacterium | reverse complement strand
TCCCGAACTATGTCCAGTTTTTCGATAATCTCGGCGATAACTTCATAGTCCTGCGCCGAAGCCGCGATGATCAGGGCGTTTGTGCCCTCATCAGCGGTAACCTGGACCTGCTGTGTTCCTTCGATTGCTCCGGTGGTTCTCAGATTCGCAAGGGCTGCCGTAAGTGATTCGGCGGTTTCCGTCGCCGATGCGTTGATAAGATAGACTACATGGACATTGTTGGCACCGCGCGGACGCTGGGTATCGAGCTGCTGTGCCAATGTCTTGATCATCTCGGTATCCTGAGGATTTGCGACGGCAATAAGAGAATTTGTTCTTTCATCAGGCAGAATCTTGATATCTGTCTTGATCGCCGGAGCGGTGCGGGTACGCCCGGTCTGTGAAGAAACGCCTCCGCCTACATCCATGATCTGGGTGATATGATCGCTGAGCACCTGTGCGGAAGCATAAGTGAGTGGGATTGTGGTAATCTGCTCTTTCGCTCCCGGCACGTCGAGGTTACGAATAATTTTGGCGATATGATGTATATTCGAAGAGGTATCCGTCACAAAAATTGAATTTGTTCGGGGGTAGGTCGTCATGTGCAAGCCCGTGGTCAAAAGAGGCCTGACAATCTCACTTACTTCCTTAACATCAGCGTACTCCAGGGCAATAATCTGGGTGACAATAGAATCATTCTGTGGAATTTCGGAAGGGTCACTGCCGATGCGAACCAGTAAGTTTCGTTTCACTGCTTCTTCTCTCGGTATTATTTTTACCAGGTCTCCGGAACCGGCCGGAACGGCGGCGTAACCCTTAACGTCCAGAATGGATTCCAAGACCTGGTAGATTTCACCGAGACGTATCTTTGTAGGCGACATGAGCGTTACGGGACCCGTTATTTTGTCATCCACGACAAAATTAATGCCGGTAATCTCGCCGATAGTCTTAAGCATTACCCGGATATCGACCTGGTCGAAGTTTACATATATCAGCTCGTCGGCCATGCCCGGCTTATTAAGCACAGGCAAATTCACCGTTGTTTCAGAGAATGGCTGCTCGCCGCCAGAGGTCGTGCCGATTGCAAAAATCATGCAGAATATGCATATTGACCAGAGGATATTCGGTATTGCTGTACGTACTTTCTTCCCGTTTGTGTATAAAGTTTCTTTCCGCATTTGTTTTACTCACTTACCAATAGTTTTTCGATTTCCGAAGCGCTCATCTCAACGAGAATGAGAACGCTTTGATTCTGTTGCACCTCATTAGCTCGATATTCATTGCCGTCTGGGACCTTGCCTTCCTGGAAATCTGATAAGCCTTCTGCTTGCTGTCCAATCGTTGTCCGTTAACGGCACGAATGACGTCGCCGTTTTTCAAGCCAAGGTCTTCTGCCCCCTTGATGTCTTCCAAGCCTGATATTCTAAGTCCTTCCACCTGGCCGTCGATGGTGTGAGGTTCGATATTCGCCTTCGGTATCATCGATGCTGCGTACCTGAGCTTGTCTGCGAAAGTCGGCTTAGACTTGGCTGTCGATTGAGCGTTAACTGCTTGTTCGGCATTTTTTGCCATAGTTACCTCGGGAATGACGGTGCCCTGCTTCCCGGATTCTTTGGTCCGAAGGTTTATTTTTCTTCTTTGACCCTCATAAAGCAGAACTATCCCGTCCTTCTCGATGCTCTCGACAGAGGCCGATACAATCGTATCGCCGGTCTTGTATACGTTAAGCGCATTGGTTTTGATGTCCTTTATAATTGCCCGGGAAATCTCCGGACTGCCGGCCACGGTACCAAGCAGTGCTATGCCAAGATCTTCCTCGCCCGACCATGTTGAGGCGGCAGTATTATCAACCTGCAAGGGTTCGTTCACCTCCAATGCTGAAGCGGAGCTTCCAAATATATCTTGCTCCACAATAGCAGAATAATCCTTAACCGAGGTTTCCGGTATACTTTCCGTTTTAACTACTGCCGTATTTTGGTTACCCACTGCCGAATTTAGCACCATGGCCTCATTCATGTTCTGCGACATCGTTACTGTCTTGACGATTGCATAGCCCAGAATCAACACTATAGCTAACTTAATAACCAACAAGACCTTATGTTTATTGCTTTTGTTGTTTTTCTTTACCAAAACACACCTTCTTCCTTGTTCATAGCGTTCAGCACCTACAACCTGTGCATTGCCGGCTTATATCGAAATCGTAATATCGGACCCTTGAAAGCTATCTTATAAGTTCCAACTTTGGTGCACAATGTAACGATTTTTCTGTATTTCAGCCGTCAAGCGAGCCACCTGACCCACAAAGAGGATTTGTCGGAGTATAATCCGTAAATTCTCCTTGACGCGTAGCTGCCAAACTTAACAATCTATCGGCTTATTAATACCTTGTATTTAGGAAAGACTCTTTCCTGGATGCATCGACCCTCTCATACTCTACATTTTCTCGAATTTTCCAGACGTCTGAAAATATCGCCGTGGGCGAAAAAACAATAATTTACCTTAGCACATATTACCAAAACACTGATTTTAATGATAAAAAGAGCTTTTTTATATGGTTTTGCAACCGGTGTTGCGTCATATAAATCATCACCCGAATCGTACGTTTACGTTAACACGATTGCCATCACGAGATAGCAGGAATTTGCCAGCCCGTGAAACAAAATAGGCGCTAATAACGATCTGGTCCGAATAAACAACCAGCCAAGAACCAAACCGGGCAGGAATATAAGTACTGATATTATCTGGCCTTGGATTATGATATGAGCTGCTGTAAAACAAGCTGCTGATATCACTATGCTTGTCCATTGATGCAGCCGGGGCAGCCTGCCCATTGCCGGAGTAGTCAATCTGAGGATATTGCTCTGCAGATAACCCCTGAAAAATAATTCTTCAGATAGCGAAACATACATGAACTGATAGAATAACCAATATACCCAGTCCCGGCCCTGCGAAAGCCCAGGCGCCAAAGGTGGCTTTAATCCGAAGGATTTCAACATCCACAAACCAAAGAACATAAGCGGAAAAAGCACAGCGCAGGTCAATCCCAGCACAATGAGAGAATCCTTAATTTGCCTGATGGTGAAACCGAAGCTGGGAAACTTACGCTTTTTTACCGCTATTGGAATAAGCGCGGCGAATATCAAAATACCGGGGGTAATGAGCCAGCCGGCACCGAAAGCCGAACTGCCGCCAATGACCTTAATTGCTAATATTGCGACAATTACCGCCATAACGGTTTCGATAAGCAAGGATATATCAAATCTGACTGGTCTATCTTCCATATATAGAGCCGGCTCGAAAGACGGCGGGAAATTGGCAATACCATTATGGATACATTGATAGTTCATACACCCTATAAAGTATAAAAAATATTGACAAAACAGGCAAAAACACCCCAGCCAAAACCGTAATTATAACAAATCAAGACCCTGAAATCAAGTGAATCCGATTGAATTATACCGCTGTGATGAGGCGGAACTATCCTCCCGGCCTTTCTCGACAGCACAAAATCACAGAATCGAAAGTCCGAAAAAAGTTATCATATAACTTTAATTCCGAACAAAATATTTAAATAACACGGGGAAATATATCGCCATTTTGCTGTTAAAATATTTTTCAGCTTGTTATTCCGCTCTCGATACGGAATTCATGTTATCACTAATTGCAACATGGCTTACCCTGCGCGGACTCCGTCCCCGTCGGTGTACCAACATTGCATATATCCGGCCAAACGATGGTACAGAACGTGGGAGCTTCGTCATTTCGTATGCTATCAAACAGAATGACTTATTTAATTAGCTTTGAGTTTTCATTCCTTGCTCTCTGGGAGAGCTATTGAGAATATGACCCTATTATCCATAGCGGCTTTCACTGAAGAAGCACATCCATCTTTTACAACAGCGACGATACCCTTCCCTCAGTAAATGCTGTAGGCTGTAATTATGACCTAAAGAAAGTATATAGTAAAGAAAATTTTAAAGAAAAATTAAC
>DQCG01000004.1:9833-12144 GCA_003533825.1 Phycisphaerales bacterium | reverse complement strand
GATGCTTTCTGTAAGGTGGTAAAAAGAAAAATTAAAGGGGTCAGACACGTTTTTTGTTGACAATAGCTTATTTTGGTTGTATAGTTTTTTATTATGCCGAGACTTGAGCGGATTGCTAAAGGTAATGTTGTCTATCACGTTTTTAACCGTGCGAACGGTCGTTTGCGGATATTTAAGAAGCGGAGTGATTTCGAAGCTTTCGAGCAAATCTTATCAGAGGGTTCGGATCGGTGCGAGATGCGTCTCTGTGGTTACTGCATTATGAGCAATCACTGGCATCTTGTGCTTTGGCCGCGAAAGGACGGCGATTTGTCTGAGTTTATGAAATGGATTACAGTTACACATTCTCATCGCTGGCATGGTGCACACGGGACGGTCGGGCTCGGCCATTTATACCAGGGGAGGTTCAAGAGTTTTCCCGTGCAGTCCACTGCGTATTATCTTACTCTGATGCGGTATGTGGAGTCGAATCCATCCAGGGCGGAAATTGTCGAGCGAAATGTCGATTGGCCGTGGAGCAGTCTGTCGATCAGGGCCGGTGATGAGAAAGCTGTCGTCTTAAGTGACGGGCCGGTGGAGTTGCCCAGTCGTTGGGTAAAACTCGTTGATAAGGCAGCGGAGATTTCAGATCGTGATCACGAATTGATCGAGACCTGTTTGAAACGAGGCAGGCCGATGGGTGAGAAAGGCTGGACAAACACGATGGCCGCGAAATTGCGGCTACAGTCCTCATTGAGGCCAATAGGCAGACCCAGAAAAAGTGTCTGACCCCTTTATTTTCAGGTAAAATGAAGAACCCGAAAATACTAATTCATTTGGTGATGGTTCTTGTGCAAGTGGCTTTCGGTACCGTCGAATGCACGGGTCAGGAATATCCATCAGAGAATGAGATGAGCGTAATCGACACCAGCGAGGGAACTAAGGACCAGGTAGCCTGGATCGATTGGCCGCAATTGTACGGAAACCCTGAGCACAACAATTTTCGGGAGCAGAAGAACGAGATCGTCTGCCCCAGGATACTCTGGAGGGTCGACTACTCTGACATCCCCGCCGTGGTAGGTAACGATGTCTACGCAGGGGGGCAGGCGTTAAGACTCATTGATTTTCGCACCGGGAAGGTTAAGGCTTCTTTCAAGACTCAGGACATGACTGAGCAGATCAATTTCAAGGGCACCCCCGTCGTGCTGCCCGATCGTGTCATTGCCCATGGAAGCGATGATTTGATCTATGCCCTGACCCGTGACCTTAGTAAGGTGATCTGGTCTCAGGAGACGTGGGGGATCGGGTGGTCCAGCGGTGTCAGTAACGGTGACCTCTTCATCGTTGGCGCAGACAAATGGCTCGTAGCCATTGATGTGAGCAGCGGCAAAATCCGGTGGCAGAGAGGATTTCCTTCGGAAATTGTGATGACCCCTGCCTTAGCGGATGGCAAGGTGCTTTTCGGCACCTGGGCCAGGAAATTCTATGCCTATGACCTTGACGGCAACGAACTCTGGTGCCACCGGGGCAAGCACTCCTTCGGCTTTACCGATCCGGCGGTGGCTTTCGGCAAGGTATTTGTGGGTGATCGGGGCGGTATGGTCAATGCGCTCGATCTTGACGACGGCTCGCTGATCTGGAAATACAAGAGCGGTTCGGTGGGCCTGTCCATACCGGGAGTTGGCAAGGGATGCATCTTCGTGGGCTTCGGAAAGGTAGTGGTCATCCTCGATGAAATGACGGGCGAGCCGGATCCCAGGGAGCGGTTGTTCAGAACGGGTTTGAATCCCTTCGGGACTCCTACGCTGGTGGAGGACACCTTGTACTTTGGAAATCTGGACGGCCACCTCTACGCTTTCGATTTCAAGACCGGCAGGTACAAGTGGTCATTCGAAGTAAGTACAGGCAAAAACAAACAAGTCTACGATTTCGTATACCACAAGGGCTGTCTTCTTGTAAGTACAGGCGCAGGATTGTATGCGTTAGGAAATGATCCTGAGAAGAAAGAGCTTCCACACAATTTCGTATTGCCGGATGATCTCAACAATGAGCAATGATCGGTATCGAAGCGCCTGTAGTGTGTTACGGACAGAGGAAAAACCAGGGATCGCCTTTTTCATGGCTAAGCCATAAATTGACGATTATCGATACCTATGGCATAAATTTGCTATTGATTATTGGTAATTGATCAATTTTTAGATCATTGGTGCGAATCATCGCACCCTACAGTTTGGAGCCGTGTTTATGAAATCATCTTTAAGTCCAGTGAACCGTTATCGCACTAAAGCCGAGAGGATTGCTTTTGTGCTGCTTTTGGTGTTTTTTCTTATGC
>DQCG01000004.1:5877-9771 GCA_003533825.1 Phycisphaerales bacterium | reverse complement strand
TGTTCGGGCAGATGGCCACCTGGGTGCATAATGAGAATCCGGATATGGATCATCCCAGCAACTGGCTAAAAAAAGTATACGACCACACGGGAAAAATGCCCCGGTATGGATGTCTCACTTATGATTTTCACGATGATCCCTTCCCCGACGCGGCATGGAATAACGGCGTTAAGGAAATGTGGGATCGCGGCTTGATTGTGGGGGTATTTACGTTTTATGCCAACCCATCGGGCCGATCATGGAACGATCCGGTTGATATTGATCCGATATTTGCCCCGGCTGATAATCCGACCAAACAGAACTTCTATAAACAGATGGACAGGATGGCCGGGAATCTGCAGTGGTTGAAGGACCGCGGAATACCCGTTGTCTATACCCCCTTTGTGGAAAGTGATGACAGGAACAAGTGGCACGCAAAAGAAGGGCCCGAAAACATCATCAGGCTCTATCGGGTGGTTCACGACTATTTTACCGACGACAAGGGCCTTGACAATATCATCTGGGCCTATCATACCACCTCCAATCACGGCGCACTGGAGAAGTATTATCCGGGCGATGCATACGTAGATGTGCTGGGAAAATCGGCATACGGCACCGGATTGAATTTTTCCGAGTACCGCTGGGCCGTCGAGAAGAAAAAAACCGCCGGAAAGGTGATCTGGTGGTCGGAGCTGGGAATCCGCGGACGGAGGGATCCGCGAAGGGATTGCCTGGATGTGGTTAAGAAGCTTCAAACCAGCTATCCCGAGCTGGCGGGATTTGTCTTCTGGAGCGACGATGGGCATTATAACGTGATCGGCAACAACAATGGACCTGAGCTTATGGCACATCCAAAAATTCTTACCCTGGAGGACGATTAAAGTTATCCGGTAATTTTCCGTAAGTTGAGGGTGATTTTTCGGCTGCGGAGCAGGCCGGGATTCCTGCGCGAACGGGATTTTGAAAATTTTTTTTACTTCGGAAGTATATAGATAACGCGCACCTAAAAAAACTGAACAAAATAGTAAAAAAACAGTAAATCTAACAAAAATTTATGGAATTTTTAATATAAATATGTTAGTATAAATTATTGTAAAAGCGATATTTAGAAGAGTAATGAACTTATTTTAATAATAATCACAAGTAAAATAGTAGAAAGTGCCGAGATAAAAAAATATAGTCTTAGCCTGTCATGCGGTATTAGCGTAAATAGACACCAGAACGGTGAAAGGAGATGATTGTGGCCGCGTCATTTGGACAAATAAGCTGTAAATTGTACCCCAGTGCCTTTTCTGGTGAATTGGTTTTTCAGGTTGATACAACAGTTGAAGGAAGTTATGAAGGCGTAGCACCGAAGCACTTTGTTAAAACCGCAACTCCACCAACAAAGGATGGTGTAGATGGTCAAGTCAGGGTGCATGTTATTAGCAATGGTGGGGAAGAAGCGCGGGTTTCTATGCCCGATGGTCAAGTTTTGACAGTCCCAGCGGATAAGGTTCACGAAAAATAGGGAGATTGTCGTGTATCTATCTGACGTTGATTTACGTCAGGCCGTGCAGTGCGGAGATCTCATTGTAGACCCTCTGCCTGATAAAGAGATAGGGGCTACATCTATAGACTTGCATTTGGATTCTATTGAACAAGCTAAGATTTGGGATTTTAATGCGCTTGCTGCGCACAACAAAAAGTGGGGTTATCAATCAAAAGAATTGAATATTGCAAGAATGACATACGGTGTTATTTCTCGGCAATTCATGGTTCTACCTCCACGTGAGGCCGATGCCGAGGAGGATGATCTCGTATTCAGACGAGAGAATGCCATCATTCTCCGACCTCGCGGTTTTGTCGTGTGGCAAACAGAAGAAAAAGTTGGCACTCCAGAGGAAAACCCTAAATATATTTGCTTCATCGATGGCAAGAGTACCCGTGCCCGTACCGGCTTGGTTGTGCACTTGACCGCCCCAACCATTCATGCGGGTTGGAGCGGCAATGTAACTCTTGAAATGACTAATTGCGGTCCGTTGGATTTAGTCCTTCACGCAGGGGATGCTGTTGCACAGCTCACAGTGGCCCAAATAACCCAACCTCCCGCACGGGATGTCAAATTATCAGCAACACATGGGCAAACAAGTGTTCATGGGATTGATCCTGATACTTCCTCCGCTTAATCCTCTTCATCTCCGTTTACCCGTTTTTAGATGCCTTCTTCTTTTTGTTCTTATCCGGCCAACCTTCTTTAGTTTTTTCTTCTGAATCACCTTTTTAAGGCGTCTTCCCAGTTTTCTTCGTCAATATTTAATCGATCAGGCTTAGGGCCCTTTTTTTTATTTTTTTTCTTGCAATCTTTACAACTGTAGAGCATTCTTGACTTGGTTAAAGAATAAGGAGGTTTTTATGGCGAAACAAAATCACGAGCTTACCGAAGGTGAATGGGCGATATTCTGGGCCGTCTGGGAAAATGAGCCCTGCGCGGCGCCGACCGTTCAGGAAAAGCTGGCCGGCCAGAAAAACTGGACCTACAGCACCGTCAAAACGATGATGGACCGGATGGTGGTTAAAGGGCTGTTGAGAACCGAGAGAATCCGAAACCTGATTCTGTACAGCTCGGCAATCACCAAAAAGCAGGCCCAGAGCGGCGAGATTATGCGCGCGGTAAAAAGGGCCTTCGACGGTGCCCTGACGCCGATGATGCAGTTCCTTCTGGATAACAACCTGTCGGAAGAACAGCTAAATGAGCTGGAGGCCCTGATAAAGCGGAAGCGCATCAGAAGCGGCACGGCGGAGAAAAAATAGTTTCGGCTGTAACAGAATTCCCGAAAGGGCGTCCTTAATACAAGGAGAACCTGTCATGAATGCGATATTGGAGCGGATTAATTCGGCGGGATACGCATTTGTTGAATTTGCCTTACCGATGCTTGTCCAATCCTGCGTGTTGATTTTAATTTTACTTGTTGCTGATTTGCTGCTTCGGAAAAAAGTGCGTGCGGTCTTTCGCTATTGGATTTGGATGCTGGTGCTGCTCAAGCTGATTCTGCCGACATCGCTGTCATCGCCTTTTAGTTTGGGATCCTGGCTGGGCGATGAGTTGGCGTCGGTGGAGATGGCTGCAACTATCCCGCGAACCGAAGCGGAGGGATTGGTAAAAGCTCCTGTGAATGTGCCGCCGGTCATAGCCCCTGTAAATAATGAACGGGTCGATTTATATACCGAAAGAATCGAACCTGCATTGGCAGTGATGCCTGAGACTGAAACGAAGATGGCCGAGCCGTCTGAGACGCCGGCGGTTCGGCCGCTTCCGCCGAATCCACCTGTGCCGCTGTCCTGGCAGGCGATTGTTTTTTTGCTTTGGCTGGCCGTAGTGCTCGTGATGGGATTATTGCTGTTACAACGGGCGTTTTTTGTCAGGGGACTTGTTATACGGGCCGGACAGGCGGATGGTCCGATGACCGATGCGTTCATCTCCTGCCGTAAACTTATGGGGATCAAAAGGAAGGTTGGCTTGAAGGTCTCGGCGAATGCGACCAGCCCGGCGGTCTGCGGGTTGTTCAGACCGGTGATTTTGGTGCCGCAGAATCTGGAGCGGGATCTTAGTTCGAGCCAGCTTCAGGCGGTTTTGCTTCACGAGCTAGCTCATATCAGGCGCGGCGATTTATGGGTGAACCTCGCGCAGACCCTTCTGCAGATTTTCTATGTCTATAATCCGCTGCTGTGGCTTGCCAACGCGATTATCCGCAGAATTCGCGAGCAGGCGGTCGACGAGATGGTGCTCGTGGCGATGGGCCGAAAAGCTCAGCAGTATCCGCAGACGCTGGTGCAAGTTGCAAAGATGGCCTTTAACCGCCCTGCTCCCGGCCTGCGAATGATCGGAGTCGTGGAATCCCAAAGCGCCCTGGCCGGCCGAATCAAACATATCCT
>DQCG01000004.1:3643-5828 GCA_003533825.1 Phycisphaerales bacterium | reverse complement strand
ATGGCAAAAGCTAAAAATATCGGCGTGCTTACGGTGGCTGTAGATGGCAGTGCTAAGTATAGCTCGATTCAGGAGGCTATCGACGCGGCCGGAGCGGGCGCGGTTATCCATGTCGGTCCCGGTGTTTACCGGGAGCATCTGAAAATCGATAAGCCCCTCACGCTCGAAGGTTCGAGCTGGAAGCAAACCACAATTATGACGGAGAGTGCCGGAGCGGGTGTTGTCGAGCAGGCTAAGCGTACGCTCCAGGCCCGGATGCGGGAAGCTGAAACGGATGACCAGCGCAATGAAATAGTTGAAAAATTCAAGGCTGAATTCAAGGAAAAGTACGGCGGGCCGATTCTTCTCGTGAGCGATACGGAGGGCGTTGTGATTCGTAATCTGAAGCTCGCATCGCCCGGAAGGCGGCTGGAGGGAGGTATGATTTCGATACCGATTCTCGAGTTCAATAATGCAAAAGCTTCCGTTTCAAGGTGTGCCGTTATCGGGGCGCCCGGTGACGGAATCCATATTCTAAATGGATCGGACGTGGAGATTCGCAGAAGTCTGGTGGCGGCGGTCTGGGGTACGGGAATCATCGTCGGCGAAAGACAGGGCTCGGCTTCCAGCCTGCTTTTGCGGGACAGCGAACTGCGCAATTGCCATTACGCCGGGATTTGCATTCGAAAAGGCAATGATTCGACAACGGTGGAGCGCTGCCGCATTTCCGGAGCGGCCTGGCACGGTATCCGTTACGATGATTGTTCACCGGCAATTGTTGGAAACCGGATTTTCGGCAACGCCCGCTGCGGTATTTACGCATCCGGAAAAACCGCGGCTTCCGTAAGACAGAATGTCTTTTACTCCAACGAAATGGTTGGTATGTCATGCTGGTTTCAGAATCGAGATACAATCGAAGGCAACACCTTTGCCGGCAACAAACAAGCCGGCCTGTCGATTCTCGGAGCTTCCGAACCTGTTGTGCAAAAGAATATCTTCTTCTCCGAATCCGATGCTGTCGTATGCGGTGACATCGGCAGCGATTTGGCTTTCGCGGTGTCCGATGGTGTTGTTGCTCTGGAGAATAACCTGTTCTGGAACAATAATCGTAAAGCCGTTCGTCGGCTCGCCAAAACAGCCGATAGCGAAAGCACAACCGAGGAAATTGCAATCGCTAAGCAAGCCGGTAATGTTATAGCGGATCCGATGTTTGTGAATGCGGAGGGAGAGGATTTCTCGTTGGAGGCCGATTCGCCCGCCCGCCGGTCGGGAATAGGCGTTGCCAGGCCGATCGGATTTGGGAGCCCCTGGCCAATCCAGCCGGAAGAAGCGGCTATTATTCCCGATGGCCGGACGCGTGATTATCGAAAATGGAAGAAGCCGCCGCAAAATGTGCCGCCGGCAACGAGCTCAGACACATTCGGAAGAGTCCGTTTGGCGCCTTTCGACCTGTCTGACATTGCCTTACTTTATCATAACGATTCGAAAGTACGCATCGAAACCGTTAAAAAGCTTGCGGCGAGTAATGATTCCGGAGTAATAGATGACCTCATTCGCGCTAACAGCGTGGAGTTTTATACTCCGGTGCATAATGAGTATGACAAGGTATTGCAGTCATTGACAGGATATAGAAACGTTTGGGGAAAAGGTGCATGGAAAGCATGGCTGGCTAATGAGGTAAAGACCGGCAGTGTGAAAATCGAATATTTACCAATTAATCCTGATTCCAATCATAAAAGCAAGATTTTATCCTTTGCTATGAAAGGGCCAGATGATTTTGATGAGGTGGCAGCTAATTTGACAGCAACAATTTATGACCGCCGAAAGTGTCAAGAAGCCCTTAGATATATGGTATTCAACGATCATATTCCTGAGGTGCAAAAGTTTCTGTCAGGAGGTTGGTTGAGCAGGCTGTTTGCACACCGGGAAATTAATATCAATGACCTTGGTTATTTCTTGAATGGTCTTGCTAATCCCGGGCCGCTGAGAAAACAAGTCGATACCCAGGTCCGTGATTGTCTTGACTCGGACAATTCAATCGTGGTAGCGAATGCACTAAATCTTATCGCCGGCGTTAAAGGATTTTCGACGCGTTTTACCGTTCCTGAAGTAGAGAGCAAAGTTGAAGCGCTTCTCTCCAGTTCGGTGCCGGAAGTTACGGTCCAGGCACAACGGGCTATCGAGAGAATCAGACCGGTCGAGAAAA
>DQCG01000004.1:476-3596 GCA_003533825.1 Phycisphaerales bacterium | reverse complement strand
TTCATCGACGGCAAGGACACGATCAAGATAAAGGGCGTCGAGCTTTGGTATGAGCATCATGCCTGGAATTTACCGGGTAAATGGTGGGACAGGGGCCGCAATATCAAACACGATGAACCTACGTACATCAACGGGACCGCCTGGAAACCGGAGTGGAAGGCAAGAGTATCGAGACCGTATCGCCTGGAACAAGCCATCCCGCTTCGGGAAACGAGCAATCTGATAAAATTGACGAAAATTGCCGGAAGGGGTTCGGTTTCCATCGCCGAGCAGCCTCAACAGGCAAACGACTACACACTCTCGATTCTGCTGGATGACAGTCGCAACAACGGAGCACAATGGTATGAGTTCTTAATACAATGGGGACCGCGCGACTCGCAGAGCTCGCAACAACTGCCGAGCCAAACATCCGCTGGAGAACCCGTATCCGCTGCGAAGAATGATTTACAGCGAATGATCGACTCGGCCCGGTCGGGGGGGACTGTGATTATCCCAAAGGGCGTTTATACCGAGCAGGTGACTGTTACGAAGCCTTTGACACTTAAAGGCGAATCCAGGAAAGAATGTATTTTCGATGTAACTTCAAATCAGCCTGCTATTTCTGTTGATGCAAAAGGAAAAGGTAAAGTGTTAATCGAGGGAGTAACCATTAAATGGCAGTTAGCGACCAGCGACAGGACTCAATATCCTTTTGCTCTGGCGGTCAATGACACCTTAGCGGAAGTTAAGAATTGCTATTTCCAGTCGCCGGATAATACTAAACGCTCACCTGTGGCGATAAATTCTTTTGGCAACTCCGAACTGACCGTCGATACGTGCAGATTCGAGGGATTCGAGTTTACCGTCTGCTTCGGCCAGGGCACGAAAGGAACGATACGCAACAGTCTTGTTATGGATTCGGGACATCAGGGTATCTCGCTGTACTCCGGGGCGACCGCCGAGATCGTCGGCAATGTTGTCACCGGCTCGAAATTTCACGCCGTACGCAGCACCGGCGGGACTTTGAATATGAGAGATAACCTTATAATAAACAACGCCAACAGGGGCGTCTATCTCGGCAATAAAAGCGCACGCGGAAGTATAGCCAACAATGTCATAATCGGTAACGGAACCGGAATCAGCGGCTTTGCGCAGTCGAAAGTCAAAATAGAAAATAATGTTATTGCCGATTCGAGCTACGCCGGTATCGGGATGAGGGATTCGTGCAGTCTTTCGATACGCGACAATATTTTCAAGGGTAATGAGCGGGGCTGGATTATGTTTAAGGAGCGCGGCAGCAATAGCAACGCCGTGTATAGAAACACATTCTGGCAAAATAAAGTCGATACCGAAAATTTGGACAAGACAGCCGACTCGATAGTCGCGGATCCCGCTTTTACGGACCCGGACAATGGGGACTTTTCGTTGAAGCCCGGCCCGGCCCTGGAGCGCAAGCAGGGTCTTACAAATCCGCAGGTTTTCAAATTGCTCTGGAAAAGATGGGAAAGCCGCGCGAATGAGAATGAGCTTTTCGCCGGTGCCCGCGGGCTGGTCGGGCCTTTGGTAGTTCGATTTGTGGGAGTGCGGCCCGACAACGGTGACGACATCCTTGACGCCGCCGGTAAGAAGACAGGCACGGCTGGCCTTTCCGTGCGGGGCGGCAGCACCTGGGCCGCAGATTGTTTGCGCCGGGATTTTATCTTCGAGCTACCTGCCACCGAAGCGCCGATCCTCTTTTTGAACCAGCGACTGGTCAAACCAGGCGGCCAGAACATCGAGCTTTGCAGCGGCCAGGCAAATCCGCCTTATCCCGAGCGCGTGTCCGGCCGGACTTATGTGGTTCTCGATACGCGTATCCCTCGCAAATACCGCAGGTCCTTCCTGGGGCTGATTAATCGACAACGCGGCACTGAAAAGGTCGATGTCACTCTCCAGTATTTCTGCGGCCCACCGGGCAAGGCCCTTTTCCGTTTTACGGGCCCGTTCGAACTGGGCCAAACGGTCTCAGCGGATAATAAGCCGAGCTACAGTCTGAAAATAACCGAAGACGACAGATCGGGCGTATATGAAGGGCCCGGTCTGATGTTCCACTTAACCACACCTGATCGCATTCCTTCGGGCACGCCCATTCTGATCTACGACGATTCGGGAAATCGCCACCTGACATGGCCCGATGTGTTCAGCACCGATTTGGACGGTTCTACAATCGATTTTCGCCCGATGATGAGCCCTATCCCGCTGACCCGCATCAGGGCAATCGCCGCCGAAGAACCGCGCAGGTACACAGTCCGCAACGTTCTGGTGGATTACCCCGACAGGCCTGCGCGGAGCTACGCTGAGTATCTTGACACCATGGCCAAACGGCTCGGCCTGGCCGGTCTTTCTCCGGACAAGCTCTCACAATATCAATTCAAGAATCCCCAGGAGGCGGCGGAGGTCATCGATATCGTTCGGGGAGACCGGCACATCAGAAATGCGGTCGAGGCAATAAGATACGGCAAGCCCAGAATTGAGATATCCGACCTGGACAAGCAAACACAGGACAAAATGCATCGTGTTGCAAACAAATGGGTGGATTTGGGCTACCTGTCCGCATACGGAATTCAACTTGGATTGGTGGGGCAGTGGCCCGAGTTCTTCGATATGGCGACCGAAAGGCTCGGGGCCGGCTATCTATCCTATCAGGACTACCCCGGCTACGAAAGGGCGATGTTGAATGCCGATCGTGACATCGCAATTTCAATGTCAAACCATACCCGCCAACTGACTCCGGGCCAGGTACAGAAGCTCAAGGCACTGATCTCCAGGACCGCCGATGGGACCGTGCTGAAATGCCTTTTCGCGTGCCTTGCCCGGACGAAATCACAGGCCGTGATTGACGCATCCTGGGAGCTTGCCCAGGACGACAGGCCCTGGATCTGGTGGCAGGCAATCCAAACATGGCATCGACAGACAAACACAAGATCGCGCTCCTATGACAACCTGGCGGATAAAATCAAACTACGCCTGGTCCTTGCAAGGGGCGTTCCGAACGACGAGCAGCTTCGAGCCCGGGCTTACGCAATGCTGCCGGCCATGTTTACGCCCGAGCTGGCGAGGATGGCCTCGGGTATATGGAGCAATGTCCGCCAGAAACTGGCC
>DQCG01000004.1:0-349 GCA_003533825.1 Phycisphaerales bacterium | reverse complement strand
GGCAATCAGGGCACGGACGAAACGGTCGATTCCAGGAAGACCGAGCCGAGGACTCTGACCGAATTCAACCAACTGATCTCGGAAGCCCTTCAATGGTACGACAGCAATAGGGATTTGAAACCCGCCGAATTAGTCTTTGAAGGCCGGGTGGTCAATACGGCCGGGAAAGGGATTGCCGATGCGGTGCTGACTCTGACAAAGCTGGAAAATATAATCGATGAGAACGGCAACGAAAGGCAGCAAAGGGCGGAAGTAGGCACCTTCAGAGCCGATGGCGACGGCAGCTTTGCCTTTCTGCCGCCCCCGGCCAAGAACTCCTATGACTTAACCGTCACCGCTCCGGGTTTTG